>VHAW01000006.1 GCA_016872225.1 Sphingomonadales bacterium
TCTTGGACCTGAAAGGCTAATCCGGTGAGATAACCCACCCTGAACATGGCCTGGGCATCAGTCGCCGAAGCACCGCCCATCATCGCTCCAATCTTGAGCGAAGAACCCAAAAGCACCGCCGTTTTGAGCCCGATCATTTCCCGGTACTCGCTAAGACCCACTTCTTCCCTGTTCTGGAAATCCATGTCCATTTGCTGCCCTTGACAGACCTGCAAAGCGACCCTGTTGAACTCCTTGACTAAGTCCGGCAACAAGGCTGGTTTGGCTTGCACCATCCGATTGTAGGCTTCGATGAGAAGTGCATCGCCGGAGAGTATCGCCGAATTCAAACCATACCGCAAGTGTACGGTAGGCTGACCCCTGCGAAGCGGCGATTCATCCATAATATCATCATGAAGCAGCGTGAAATTGTGAAATAATTCCAGCGCCAATGCCTGAGGCAAAGCCGTTTGAGCCTTACCCCCTGCCATTTCACAAGCCATCAAACAAAGAGTGGGACGCAGTCTTTTACCTCCCAAACTCATGAAATAATCCATAGGAGCATACAACCCCGCGGGTTGGGCCAAGGACCATCCCAGTTCCTTCAAGCCTTGGTCTACCAAGGCACGATAACGGTTTAAATCCGAAGCGAAGGCCTGTAGTGGTGGAATTGCCATACGATAAAAGTAAGAATTAACCCAAGGTCAACGCTTCATCACCGAAGGTTGGTACCGAAATTCCAAGCGTCTGTAGCGAAGATCCAAACGAGCTATTCGAACCTGCAGCCTGTTCCCTGGCGCCAAGCGGCTGTTACGTGATGTACCGATAAAAGCCATTTCTTCCGCATCGAAATAAAAGCGATCGTGATCCAACGAGGAGAGCGGCAGGAGGCCGTCGCAGCGGTTGTAATCCAAGGTCACCCAAACACCTTGCTCCCCAATCGAAGTAATCATGCCTTCCCAGATTTGGTCTTCTTTGCCTTGCAACATCTGAAGTTGTTTGAAGCGAACAGCGGCCCTTTCGGCCATGGCGGCGGCTCTCTCCTTTTCGCTATCGTATTTGCACAAACGTTCCAACTCAAATTCGCTGTAGGCGTGGGGGTGGGTATTCATAGATCCATCCAAAGTTGCCAGCAAACGATGCACCAACAAATCAGGGTAACGACGAATGGGAGAAGTGAAATGGGTGTAATGAGAAAAGGCTAAGCCGTAATGCCCAATGTTACGAGTCGTATAGATAGCCTTGGCCATAGAACGGATCGCCATTTGTTGCAAAATTTCCGATTCGGGTTTGCCTTCAGATTCTTCAATCAGACGATTCAACGAAGCTGCGATTTGACTTCGACTTTGAACCGACAAAGTATATCCCATTAATTCGGCAAAATCCGCAAGCTTTCGCAAACGCTCCGGGTCCGGAAAATCGTGAATGCGGTAGACGGAAGCCGGTAAACGACAATCGTTCACGGCACTTGTTAAATATTCAGCGACCGCCCGGTTGGCCGTGAGCATCCAATCTTCAATCAACATGTGGGCAGGCTTACGCTCTTTGACCCACACCTCCGTGGGGAATCCTTTGGAATCCAAATGAAAACGAATTTCTTCAGTTTCAAAGCCAATGGACCCCGCTGCAAAACGCTTTTGCCGCATGTTCGTGGCCATACGATCAAGTAATTTTAAATCCTCGGCCCAATCCCCTTGACCGTTGTCCAAAATCTCCTGAGCTTCTTCGTAAGAAAAGCGCCGAAGAGAACGAATGCAAGTACGTCCAATCCACGTGGAATAGATCCGAGCATCGGCATCTACTTCAAAAACCGCTGAGTAACACAACTTATCCTCCTGCGGACGCAAGGAACAAACGATATTGGATAGATTTTCAGGCAGCATGGGCAAAACCTGATGCACCATGTACACTGAAGTAGCCCTGGATGCCGCCTCGCGATCCAATTCCGTTTCCGGCCTCACGTAATAGGACACATCGGCAATGTGAACACCGACCTCCCATCGCCCATCGTCGAGCGGACGAATCGATAAAGCGTCATCGAAATCCTTGGCATCTTGAGGATCGATGGTCATGGTCGGAATCCCCCTGAAATCTCGTCTACCTTTCAAATCGTCCGCAGATAACAACTGCCCAGACAAGCTGGCTTGCCGCAAAGCTTCTGGACCAAAATGCAAGGAAAATCCGAATTCCACTCCGATCGCAGCCATTTCGGTCAAATGCTCACCCGGGCTTCCCAACCATTCGGTCAATTCAACCCGGGGCCAGGGCGAAGATTCAGGCCAATCCAACCATGCACCCACGGCCTTGAGACCTTCGGCTTGATCCCAAACTATTTCCTTACCTCCTAATGGTTTAGAGGCTGGCAAAAGCTCGAATCCCCCTTGGAAACCTTTGAGGTCCGGTTCCAAAAAATACCGTTGGCCTTTGCGCTGAACTATTCCCACAAAATGTGTTCTAAAACGCTCTACGACTTGCAAGACCGCTGCCCTATCCCGTCCTTTGCTAGCCAAATGCGAGGACCCCGAACGTCGGCCTTTGCCGGTGGGAAAAGCATTCAGCGGAAGGATGCGCACCAAGTCCCCCGGAAGCGCCCGTCGCAAATGCTCTTGAGCCACCACCCAATCGGAATCGCTGTCCACCGCCCTAGCAAAGGCCAAACCACCATGCGTAAACTCCATCCTAGCAAGAATACCTTCTCCATGACGCTCCGATAAAAGACCGCCGGACCTAGAAGTCCCTTTAGCCGATCCAAGTCTTGCGTTCCATCGCAGGGATTGGTCTTTATGACGAATAATAATTTTCTGAGCCACCAATTTATCGAGAGCCTGGCCCATCACATTCAACTCAAAGGGGTCAATAATACCCAATGCATTTGCCACATCACGATCAGTGCAATCGGGGGGTTCCGAAGTGCCCCGACCGCGGAACCAATGCAAAATCGCATCGGAATGACGATGAATTTGTTGACGCAGACTAAGTCGCTTGGGAGACTTGGACACGGGGAATGGATTGGATCAAGCGTTGAGTATACATATGTTGAGGACGCTGAAGGATGTCCTGGGCAGAAGCGATTTCGATCATTTTGCCATCGGACATCACCAACAGACGATGGCATAGCGACCCCGCCACCGCCAAGTCATGGGTAATAAAAATCATTCCGAATTGCAAATCCTGCTGAAGCTGAAGAAGCAGTTCCAGGATTTGGGCTTGGATAGTTCCATCCAAGGCGGCTACCGATTCATCGCATATCAGAATTTGAGGATTCAAACACAGAGAGCGCGCCAAGACTAAACGTTGCCGCTGCCCTCCCGAAAAAGAAGCTGGGCGTCGATGAGATACTTTGGTCGGGTCCAGCCCCACCTTGGCAATCCATTCATGGGCAAGATCTCGGCATTCCTTGGCAGAACGAAGAGGAAACTTTCGCTGCAACACCATTATTAACATTTGTTCTATGCTGTGCACAGGATTAAGACTACTATAAGGGTCTTGGAAAACCATTTGAATCCCTAAACGGATTTCCAATTCGACGATAAATCGTCCACGATCCCACAAAGGTCGGCCATTCAAGAATACTTGCCCTTGGGTAGGTGACGTTAGGCCCGCAAGCATTCTTGCTAAACTACTTTTGCCGGAACCGGAGGCACCCACAATGCCCAAAGAACCTCCGTGTTCAAGATCAAAAGAAATGTTATCCACCACCGTTCTGCCGGTTGGTAAAGTCCAAGACAGACCGCTCACCTTCAGCAAGGAATTTTGATCACCGGGCTGAGAACGATAGGTTAAAGAATCCGGGTCTGGCCTTGCCGCCAACAAAGCAGCCATTTGGGGGAATGCGTCGGATTTTGCCAAAGCATTCACAGGCCCAAACTCGAGAAGCTCGCCCTTGCGCATTAACGCCCACCTATCCACCAACGAACTCATCAACGGTAAATCGTGACTGATAAACATCAGGGTCAAACCGCGATCCCGACGAAGTTTGCCGAGCAAGGCGATTAGGGCTGCTTGAACTTCGGTGTCAAGGGCCGTAGTGGGCTCGTCGGCAATCAGCAACCCAGGATTTCCACTCAAAGCCATCGCAATCATCAAACGCTGTCGTTGACCCCCGCTAATTTCGTGCGGATAGGCGTCAAGGATTCTTTCGGTTTCATGCAGTTGAACTTCGAGCAAAGCCTCTTTCATTCCTTTCCTGCGTTGGTCACGATCCCAATCCGGGTAGTACAAACCAAAACATTCCTCCAATTGGGCACCGCAACGCATGACAGGATTCAATGCCGTCAAGGGTTCTTGAAAAATCATGGCCAGCTCATGACCGCGTAGAGATCTCAACAATTCGTGCGACGCATTCAACAGCGAAATCGTTTTAGCCGAACGAGGACTAGTCCATAAAACTTCTCCTTCCATTTCAAAACAGCCCTTGTCCAGCAGACCCATTACCGCAAGGGCGGTTAAGGATTTACCAGAACCGGATTCACCGGCTAATCCTAAGGCCTCTCCATGCCGAATTTGTAGATTCAAATCATTTACCAACACTGGCCCTCCCCTCTGGGATATCGTTAAGCCTTTGATTTCAAGCGTGAGGGAAGGATTCATGGAAAGCGCTTAGGGCCTTTCAACTTTGCGCAACCAAATAACCCGTCGTTGCGACCCTATTCGTAACACAATGGACAAATCTTCACCGTTGGCTTGTTCCAAATCAGCCAAGTACCTATATCCTAAGGTGGGATCTAACATTTGACCCCCAATCCATCCCCTTCGGCCTGGGCGCAATTCCTCCAGCAACCGCAATCCCAGAAGTTCTTTTTTATGACCGAAATGATCCGATGGACAAAATGTGCATAAGCTAGCATTACCATATGGGGAACCGGGTGGGAAGCCGGCAACCTTGGCCGATAACACCTTTCCGGAATCCATTACAAACATCAAATACAACAACGGCTCATCGTTCCTTGAATCCGAGAGCAAATACAGGCCTTGGGGAGCCTCGGAAATGAATTGCGCCATGGGTATAGACTTAGAGCTGCGGATATCTTTTGTTGGAGTTTTGGAGGACGAGGGACCGTTGCCATCGCAAGCCGTCCAAATTGACACCAACAAACCCCAAAACAAAAGCCGCCCACCTACCCTCATCATCAATAGCCCATGAAAAAACCTCATCAAGACTAGGTTTTGGCTTGGTACTGCCTCAAAGTCCTTCATAATCTTGATTGAATTTATTCCGGTTGCAAAGGTAGGTCCTCCCGCATTGCTACATCAAGAATACATTGAAACAAAAACGCCGTGAGCTGAGCATCCCCCAAGGCTCTATGCCGTTCATGGGTTTCAATGCCCAATGCCCTGCACAATTTGCCCAGAGAATACGAAGGCTGCTCGGGAAGGAAAAACCTAGCCAATTGCTGAGTACATAATAACGGCCTCACAAAATCATGACCGGCCAATCCCATTTCGTATCGCAGATAACGATAATCAAAGGTGACTGGGTGCCCCACAAGCCAACAATCCTGGGTAAATTCTTTAATCACTTCTGCATAATGCTGAAACCGCGGAGCTGACTGCACCATAGACTGACGAATCCCCGTTAAATCCGCCACATAAGGTGGAATTTCACGATCAGGATTGAAAAGAGATTCCCAGGTGGTCCACGATTCTTCCGGTTTGATTCGAACCATGCCCAATTCCATCATGCGTTCAGGGGGGAATTTTCCTCCGGTCGCTTCGACATCCAAGACCACAAATGTGGGATTGATTCGGAGCAAGTTCCGAAACTCCTCAGGGGCTAAAGGCCTAGGTCCTTGTTCCCTACCCGCTCTCCTTACCGACAAGGCTTAAGGAATCAGAAGGGCATATCGTCCCCACCCTGCACGGAATAGTCCGGTTCGGCCGGCAACGGAGAACCCATATTGCCCGCGGCATAAGTTGGGCCCGCGGTGGATGATGCCCTCGAAGAAGCCATCTCAGACGATGATGGAACAGGACCCACACCGACTTGAGCCGCTGCAATTTTCCAAGCGCGGATGTCGGTGTACCACCTTCCGTTGTACTCCCTGCTCTCTACTTCCACCGAAGCCGTAATCTCGGCCCCGCTTTGCAAAGAGAATTGGTCGATTTTATCGCCCCAAAGACTCATGCATACTTTGCGGGGATATTGTCCCCTTGTCTCCAAAATAAATTCTTGTTTACGCCAACTGTTCCCGCTACGCCCAGTCCCGGTCACTTCCGGCAACAGTTGAATGATTTGACCTGTGATTTCCATATCGTTATGCTTTGAACAAAATTAGGCTTCTGCATAAACTAAACTGCATCGAGAGAAAGGTCTTTATCCACAACTATAGTTTTAAAAATATGGACAATGTCCACCCTCGAGGGTAAGTTTGCGGCCTATGCCTATCACACTAACTTCCTGGGGGGCGGCTCAACAAGTCACCGGCAGCATGCATTTGCTGGAATTGAGCGATGGGTTTAGGATTCTGATTGATTGTGGCCTTGAAATGGGTTCCAAAGGGCAGGAGACCGCCTTGGGCTTTGACCCCACTACCATTAACCTCGTATTCCTGACCCATGCCCACATGGACCATAGCGGAAGACTTCCAGAATTGGTTCGGGAAGGGTACCGCGGTGATATCCTGTGCACCGAACCGACCATGGAACTAAGCGCTGTGCTCCTAAGAGATAGCGCCATGCTCCAGGCCAAACGCATGGCCAACGACCTGCACGGCAGAGCCAAAGGCCGCAAAAAAGGGGACCAAGCCTTTCGCAAATTGACCCATCGCTTGGAACAGGATGCCGAACATTGCCTCCGACAATTTCATCCCCTTCGCCCCGAAAAGGCCTACCGCATTCGCCAAAACCTGCAAATTACCTTGTACCCTTGCTCTCATCTACTTGGGGCTGTTTCGGCCGTTTTTGAAATCAAAGAGACCGATCAAACCCTTCGTATCGGCTTCAGCGGGGACTTGGGTCGATTCAATTACCCTGGATTACCGGACCCTAGACCCTTTCCCGAAGTAGATTATTTGGTCTGCGAAAGCACCTACGGCGGAGTCAACCACCAAGAAACTAGGCCTCCAACCATGGTGGTAGAAGAGTTCATCCGTCAGGCTCTCGAATTGGAAGGAGGCCAACTCATCGTGCCCGCCTTTAGTGTGGGGCGTACCCAGACCTTTTTGCTCGTCCTTCAACAGCTTTACGAAGAGGATAAATTACCCCTGGATGTTCCAGTTTATGTGGATTCGCCCATGGCCATTCTGTCCACCGAAGTTTATCGCCAAATGGAAGACTGGTTGGGGAGAGATGCCTTGAACATGATCAGCATGTACGGTGATGTTTTCTCGTTCAAGCGCCTTCGCTTTATCCAGAACATTGGGCAAAGCCGAAAAATCGCTGCTGAGTACCGACCTTCTATCCTCATCTCCGCGTCTGGCATGTTGGAAGGGGGTAGAATTCACATCCACCTCAAGGAACAACTGCAAAATTCCAGAGCCTCAATTCTCTTCATCGGATATATGGCCGAAGGAAGTCTGGGTCGCAAGCTTGCCGATGGTGAAAAGTACCTGACGGTGGACGGAAGAACCGTGGAAGTCCGTGCACGCCTGTGTTATACCGATGTTTTCAGCGGGCATGCGGACCACAACGGCCTGATGCGCTTTGTCAGCCAAACACCCCCTTCCCGCCTTCGCCGGGTCTTTTTGGTGCACGGTGAACCGGACCGTATGGAGGCGCTCGCCGATGACCTCGAAAAAAACGGCTACAAAGTCACCCTTCCTACCAAAGGCAAATCGTACACCTTAGATTAACGTCTTCCAAATCTGCTTTGATGAAAATTCAGTATATACGAGGCAAACTCAAATTGCCTTTTAAACTCATGACGAGCATCCAAATCCTTAGCGTTTTGACGAGCATGTCTGCATCGCTGTACACAGGCTGTCGCTCCAAGGAAAATTCTAACCATAACACTTCTTCATCGAAGAGCCTACCCATCTTTGGTCCTATGGAAATTGTGGAAACAAAGGATGGCATGACCGACACCGTTTTTCGCGAATTACCAAACATTTCTTTAGAGGATCAGTACGGGGTTCCTTTCCACAACGATAGCCTGAAGGGCCAAATTCAAGTAATGGACTTTTTCTTTGCCTCATGTCCGGGCATTTGCATCGATATGAGCCGCCACATGGCCGCCCTTTATGCACAAGAACAAAAGAAATCTTCGGGAATCATCGGCAATCGACCCCGATCCATAGGCGTGCGTTTTGTTTCCTACACCATTGATCCACAGAGGGACACTCGCGATGTCCTCGCCGAGTACGCCCAAAAGCACGGCGTTCGCCCTCCCTCGCGGCAATGGCTTCTGTTACGAGGGAAAGAAGAAGAAATCCACCATTTGGCCCGGCAATATTATTTGTTAAGTGCTGGTCCAGATAGCGCAGCCCCAGGAGGCTTTCTGCATTCCGGACAGTTCCTGCTGATTGACCCCAGGGGCAGAATTCGGGGACTGTACGACGGAACAAATTGGGCTGAATGCAAAGTTCTGGAAAGTGACCTGGCCTTGCTCCAAAAGGAATTCTCATACACTGATTAAGACTCCCCTTGATTAAGAATTATAGGCGACCAACCCGGTGGCCAAGCACTCCATCGCCCTGGTGAGATTGGCTTTCTCGAGCACATACGCCAAACGAACTTCATCGCTTCCGAGTCTTGGGGTTGCATAAAAGCCGGTCGCTGGAGCCATCATGATGGTGGCCCCATCATGGCGATGATGCTCAAGCATCCAATGACAAAAGTCATCGCTATCGGCAATGGGTAAGCGAGCAACTGCATAAAAGGCCCCTCCGGGTAATGGACAAGTCACACCAGGCATCGCATTGAGCGCCTGTACCATCAGATTGCGACGGCTAACATATTCCGCGCGTACCTCATCAAAATAAGAGGAACCGGTATGAAGCAAAGCAGACATTGCCCCCATTTGCTCCAAGGTCGGCGGACTTAAACGAGCTTGAGCGTATTTGAGGGCGGTCGCCATGAGTTCCGTGTTCTTGGTAATCAGCGCCCCAATTCTAGCTCCGCAGGCCGAATATATTTTGGACGTGCTTTCCACCACCACGGCATGCTGTTCCAAACCATTCAGTCCCAGAATGGAAAAATGTTCCCGGCCGTCGTACACAAATTCCCGGTAAACTTCATCTGCGATCAGGAACAAGTCGTGTCTCAAGCATATCTCAGCCAGAGCTTCCAATTCCGATTTGGAATACAAGGTACCGGTAGGGTTGTTGGGATTGCAAATCATCAAGGCCTTGGTACGTGGACCTATGGCGGCCTCTACGGCATCCAATTCGGGCAATGCAAATTGCTCCTCGATGGTGGTAGTGAAGGGCCGTACCAATACACCCCCCATGGCCGCAAAGCCATTGTAGTTGGCATAAAAAGGCTCTGGGATTAGAACCTCATCCCCGGAATCGAAGCAGGCCATCATGGTCATGACCAAAGCCTCCGAGCCTCCGATACTGATCAGGACATCCTCGGCGGTAAGCCCGTACCCCTTACGATTGAGCTGGTCAGCGTACGCTTGCCGGTATTGAACCAAGCCTGCCGAATGGGAATACGGGAGGACCTTGTCTTTGTGGCTAGCAACTCCTTCCCAAAAGGCAGGAGCGGTAGCAATATCCGGTTGCCCGATATTGAGATGAAAAACTGTCGTGCCGTTTTGCTTGGCCGCCTCCGCAAATGGAACTAATCGCCGAATAGGCGATGCAGGCATGGAATGACCCCTTTGTGAAATTTTTGGCATAAAAAAGACCCGTGCAAAGGTACACGGGTCTTTTGAACTTGCAAGGAAAGACCCTTGCAGGAGAGATTACCCAATTAAGGCTTGCTCACCGGACTGGCCGCAGGTTTGGTTTCCGGAACACCGGGTTCTACTTTCTCCACTAGACCAGAGATGGTCAGAACTTTGGTCGCTTCTTCGGCATTGGAAGTGACGGTGACTTGTTTGGTGAATTGGCCTGGACGCCCTTGGGAATTGTATACAGCTTTGATTTTACCAGTCTTGCCGGGTGGAATCGGCTCACGGGTCCAATCGGGGGTAGTGCATCCGCATGATGCAGCAACGTTGGCAATAATGAGAGGCCCTTTACCGGTATTGGTGAATTCAAATTCGTGAGTGGCCTGAACGCCTTCCTTGATTTTCCCGAAATCATGAGTTTCAGCCTTGAATTTGAATGCTGGTTTGTCTTTGGTTTCAGTCGTTTGTGCCATGACAGAAAAGCCTAAGCCCAAAGCAAGTGCAAATGATAGAAATATTTTCATGGAAATGTTTGTTTTAAAAGACAAAAATAATATGAATTTGACATATCAAACGCCTATTTCATTAAAAATTGTCCTGCCCTAGCTTTTTCCCCCCTTTATCTTTACATCGCCAAAATCGCTGTAGCAATGGCCATGCTATGACGACGCTTATCCCCCTTTTACGATGGAAATACCCGTAGAAACCTTACATTCCCCGTCACAGACCACTCTGAACAAGGATGAACTGGTGGGCGAAGTCCTCAGGGACTATCAAACAGGTTGGGAGAGCCGCCACGCCAGCCTATTGGGTCGAAAAGAGGTTTTGACTGGTAAAGCCAAGTTTGGAATTTTTGGCGATGGCAAAGAATTACCCCAATTGGCTATGGCCAAAGCCTTCAGGGCCGGAGATATACGCTCTGGTTATTACCGTGATCAAACCTTCATGCTTGCAACGGGCATGATGACCTTAGAAGGTTTTTTTGCTCAGCTCTATGCCCATAGTTCCCTAGAACATGAGCCTGCTTCAGGAGGTCGGTCTATGAACGGGCATTTTGCGACCCGATGGCTGGACCAGCAAGGCCAAACCTTGAATTTGACAGACAAGCCGCAATCCACGGCCGATGTTTCACCAACTGGCGGTCAAATGGGTCGCGGGCTGGGCATTGCCTATGCTTCCAAACTTTACCGCTCCTTACCAGACCTTCATTCTAGCTCCGCGTTCAGCCGTGGCGGTAATGAAATTTCCTATGTTACCATTGGAAACGCCGCCACCAGCGAAGGTCATTTTTGGGAAGTCATCAACGCCGGTGGAGTACTTCAAGTTCCCCTCTTTGTATCCATTTGGGATGATGGCTACGGAATTTCGGTCCCTGCGGCCTATCAAACTACCAAGGAGAATATTGGGGCGTTGTTGCAGGGTTTCCGCACGGGACCCGATGGAAATGGTTATCGCCTATACACCTGCCCGGGTTGGGATTATCCTCGCTTATGTGCCCTCTATCTCAAGGCCTCTGACCTATGCCGGCAAGACCATATGCCCGTTCTGTTTCATGTTACCGAACTAACCCAACCACAAGGGCACAGCACATCGGGCTCCCACGAACGATATAAATCACCCGAACGGCTCCAATGGGAAAAGGACCAGGATGGCCTGAGCCGAATGCGCGCTTGGATTCTCACTCAAGGATTTGCCGAGGAAAGCACCCTGGACCGTATCGAGACCGAGGCTGCAAGACGTGCCAAGGAAGCGCAGAATAAAGCCTACCTTGCCTTCCGCGAAGATCTTAACACCTGGGCCGCGGATACCCTCTATAGCCTAGAAGAATGGTCCACCGCCATCAAAACCCAAATCGCTTCATCGGTTGGGCAAGGCTCTGAAAGCCCCGGAGACCCCGTCACCGCAGCCATCCAACAAACAGCCATTGCGATTGACGAGGCAACCACCGCCTTACGTTCAGAACGTGAACCGCTGCGTAGGGATATAATGCAGGCCCTTCGACGCAGCATTTGGACTGCGCACCATCAGGGTATTACCAATTGGGCCTCAGAATTGGTGCAACAGTCGTATCGTCAAACCCAAGGATTGCGTTCACGCCTCGAAAGCCTGCATTATTTGTTATACAATCGTGGACTTCATAGCCAATCGGCCGAAGCCGCCGAACAAATGCGACCAGTCGCCCCACAATATTCTACAGAAGCGGAATCTCTCAACGGCTTCGAAATTCTGAACCGCTGTTTTGAATACTGGTTCCGGGAAGATCCCCGTTTCGTGGCCTTGGGGGAAGATGTCGGTAAAATTGGTGATGTCAATCAAGGCTTTGCGGGTTTGCAAGAAAAATTCGGGGATCTTCGGGTCTCGGATACCGGGATTCGTGAAATGAGCATCGTGGGACAAGGATTGGGTGCCGCCATGCGGGGCCTTCGACCTTTGGTGGAAATTCAGTACCTGGATTACCTGCTCTATGCCATTCAAATTCTTAGCGATGATGTGGCAACCTTGCAGTACCGGACCGCCAGCGGACAGAAAGCCCCATTGATTGTTCGTACCCGCGGCCATCGGTTGGAAGGAATTTGGCATTCAGGCTCGCCGATGGGTATGATTCTGCATGCGATTAGGGGAATGCATGTCTTGGTCCCTCGTAACATGGTTCAAGCTGTTGGATTTTACAACACATTAATGAAAAGCGATGAGCCGGCACTGGTCATTGAGTGCCTTAACGGTTATCGCCTCAAAGAAACCCTGCCATCCAATCTGCTTGAAATCCGTGTTGTACCTGGCCAGGCTGAAATTCTACGGCAAGGGGAAGACCTGACCTTGGTCACCTACGGTTCCTGTTGCCGTATCGCCATGGAAGCCGCAGATCTGTTAGCCGGTCTTGGAATTTCCATCGAGGTTATCGATGCACAGAGCTTGTTGCCCTTCGACAAAACAGAACTTTGCGTCCAATCACTACGCAAAACTTCTCGACTTTTAATCCTGGATGAAGATGTTCCCGGCGGTGCCTCAGCCTACATACTGCAACAAATTTTAGAGAGGCAAGGTGGTTTTGCCCTGTTGGATTGGGCTCCTCAAACCCTAACCGCCCAAGCTCATCGACCTGCCTACGGTTCCGACGGAGATTATTTCAGCAAACCCTCTGTGGACGATGTGGTCGAGACCGTTTGGTCACTGATGTCCTCCGCTGAGCCGGGCTACTTTGCCCCGCTTCCTGGAATCTGAGACAGGCTTGCGGGCAGCGTTACGATTCGATGGTCACATGAAGACCTTGATCGCTTAAGGCGGTGTGCACAGGTACCAGTTCTTCATAGGACCCGGATTTCACATAGCATTTCCCTTTGAGGTGCACAATCCATGCGCATTGTTCGGCCTGTTCTGCGGTGTGTTCGCAGTATTTCATCAAGCAAACAATCACATGCCCAAAGGTATTCACCTCGTCATTATGCAATACAAGCCTGCAACCTGCATCCTCCAACTCCAAAACATCGTATTCATGCTTTTCCCGAGTTGAACCACCGAAGCCAATGGGCATGAAAGATCCACAACTCACTTTACCCTGATCAGGTAAATTCATGAACACGGAATTCTGATAAGACGTTTTCGCCCCAAAAGCGACTCCAATTCGTATTCGATAAGGTTTCATGAATTAACCAATGGCTGTGAAAGGTAAGCTACTTTTTTTCAAATAACAAAGTGCTCCATTGGTTCAGCGAGGCTGAACCAAAGCAAACCAACCCTAATCTGCCCGCCTCACGCAAAAGGACTATATGATCTTCGCCATAAAATCCACTCAGCCATAATTGTCCCCCATGTGCAAGGGCCGCGCAATAGAACTTCATATCGTTCAACAGAACATTCCTGTTGATATTGGCCAAAATCAAGTCAAAAGCCCCATCCGCTGAAGTCAATGAGTAAAGTAGGCTGGCATCACCGCATAACCAATCAGCGCACAACCCTTGTGCAGGCCCTGCATTACGGGCTGCATTCTCCGCTGAATTCTCAACGGACCAGGCTTCCACATCTATTCCGATCACCGATACCGCGCCTAATTTGGCCGCCAAAATTCCTAAAATGCCTGTTCCACATCCCATATCCAAAACACGAGCTCCCTTTATAAAACCTCTGGTCGTCCTGGAAAATTCAGCTTCATCTACACACATCCTTATGATCTCGGGATCACTATGATGTAAATTTTCATGCTGCAGTAGACCCAAAGGCCGTTCAATTTTTTGAGGACCGTTCGGCCACAACACACTTTGGCCGATTTGAATGGCGCTCTCCGACGGCGCTCCCAAAAGCCACCAAATCATAAGCAAGGTGGTTTCATGGTGCCCGGTTCCAAAGGACATCCGAGGCATCACAACCAATTCCAAATCCACTTCCTCCATGGGCTGGTGAAACGGCGCCCGAAGGCCGAGGGAAGTACCCAAACGCACCGGCTGAAAATTGGATTCCCACTCCGCATTCCAATTGGTATTCGGTATCTCATGCGGCCCATCAATCCATAACACAAATGCCTGATTTTCTCCCAACCATTCAGCATGAAAAGTTTGGCCGATAATTTCGGCAGCACCATAAGCTTCAATGACCAGTTGCTCTGCGATAACCCCATCATCGGACATTAACCTGCTCCCATCGCCTTCCTGAACCACCGTCTCGAAGGCTTCAAAGCCAACCTCGCCTAGAAGAGCAACCACTAATTCGCCGGATGTTTCATCAGCAACCCCAATACGCCAACGCAAGTAAGTTCCGCCCATCCTCTATCCAACAGAGGATAACACAATATCAGTGAAATCCCTTGCCTTGAGAGAAGCTCCACCCACCAAGGCCCCGTCCACATCCGAACACCCCAAAAGATCCTTGGCATTGGAGGCATTCACGGAACCCCCGTAAAGAATCCGAATTTGTTCTGCCAACATTGCCCCGCCGTGTTGTACAACCCAGTATCGAATCATGGCATGCACCTCGTTGGCTTGTTCAGGACTGGCGGTTAATCCTGTCCCTATGGCCCACACCGGTTCATAGGCTATGACCAAACCATTACTATCCAAGGACTGTATTCGGGAGCCCAAGGCATCCATCAACTGCGAGGTAATTATTTTAGAAAAATTACCTCTTTGACGATCTTCCAGAGTTTCACCAACACAATACACCGCCATCAGGCCTTGATCACGCAAGCGATCAATTTTGAGACCGCAGGTTGCAGAAGTTTCTTGGTGATGCGTGCGGCGTTCGCTATGTCCCACCAAGCTAAAAGTGCAATGCATTGCGGCTAACATAGCCGCTGAAATTTCACCCGTATAGGCGCCTTGTAGATGCGCTGAGCAGTCCTGCCCCCCCATCATTCCCCAACCTTCCAACTCCGCACGAAGTGCCGACAAATGGGTAAACGGAAGGGCCAATCCCCAATCCACTCTTAGATGTAAACCATCCCTGATCATGGGAACCATTTGCCTGGCCACCAACCGACCTTCTTCCGGCAAAGTGTTCATTTTCCAATTCCCCAAAATCAATGGTCTGCGTTCGGACATCATTTTTTAATTTAAATTTTCATCGAATAACAAAATAAATTCCGTAAGGCACCAAGGCTTGGTGCAACTACTTGTTTTCCCAGGTTCGATGGGCAGCGGTTTCCTCGTAAATGCGGTGAAGAACACTCCTTTCTTCATGTGAAAATTCAAGGCCTCGCCTATGCATCACCTTTTCCGCTGTTTGAGCAAATTTGTCAAACCGAAAAGTTTCCATACCCTGAGCTCCTCCCCAAGCAAAAGATGGGATGAATTGTCGTACAAATCCGCTCCCAAAAATATTAGCTCCAACCCCAACCACCGTGCCTGTATTAAACATCGTATTGATTCCACATTTGGAATGATCTCCCATAATTAGACCACAAAATGTAAGTCCTGTATTTCGAAACTTACCCGCGGCGATATCCCAAAGCTTAACCTGCTCGTAATTATTCTTGAGGTTGGAATTGTTGGTATCAGCTCCCCAATTGCACCAGCGACCCATCACTGAATTTCCCATAAATCCATCGTGTCCCTTGTTCGAATAGGAATGAATCACAGAATTGGAAACCTCTCCACCTACCTTGCAATAGGGGCCCACGGTAGTATCCCCGTAAATTTTGGCACTCATTTTGACGATGCTATGCTCCCCAATCGAAACAGGGCCCTTGAGCATGGAGCCTGGCATAATCTCCGCGGAATCCCCAATCCAAATGGGTCCCTCCGAAGCATCAAGGACCGCAGCACGAACCACGGACGATGGATGCACAAAAACCTGATCAGGTCCATAAACCACGGTGTGCGGATCCGGGTTAACCCGTTGCGACCAGGTCGGCAAGGCCCATTCGCCACCCGATTCCAACAACCAAACCACATCCTTACGGATCTGCGAGCCATTCTTCAGGAAGATATCCTCAGGATGCGTCAGAAACTCTGCCTCACCTTCCCACTCATTCCATTCAATAGGTTCCGCTTGAGGCTTCCACAACAAATCCAAGCCACCCTGACGCAGTCCACAGCCTTGAACCAACAATTCCGCAGCCTGCAAGAGATTTTCATTCGGAATAAGGCGTGAATTCACCGCCAAATGCGTCGCTTGTCTTCTCCATAACAAATTCCACTTTTGTTCAAGAGTCAGAATTCCGACCCTGCACTCCTGAGGCCTCAGGGTATACGTCAACGGAAGCAATCCGCTGACCCAAGCATCATCCACAAAAGTTAATACCATGCCTCAAGCATCAATTCCGCCTGACGGAATGGATTCTTCATCGCCTTTTGCGTCAGAACTTGACGCCGCCGATGATCCTTTGCTTTTGCGCGATGTTTTGGTTGGTGTTACGGCGGCCCTTTTCTCCTCAGAAGAGGAAGAAAGACCTGAAGGCTGCTGGGTGACCTCCACCTGCATTTGACCCTCATCATTCACATCGAGGTTTAACACAGCGCCTTGGGTCAAATGCCCCCCGATCATCTGCTCCGCAACCACATCTTCCACATATTTCTGAATAGCCCTTTTAAGCGGCCTCGCCCCAAATTGCGGGTCATACCCTTTCTCGGCAAGCAAATCCATGGCTTTGGGACTCAAGAAAACATGATACCCTAAATCCATAATTCTACCCAAAACAGATGCCAAGGTCAATTGAATAATCCGATCCAGCTCCTGACGCCCGAGCGGATTGAATATGATCATATCGTCAATTCTATTCAGGAACTCAGGTGAAAAAGTTTTCTTGAGGGCACCCTGAATCACCGCAGAACTTTCCTTTTCATGGGCTTCCACTTTGCTAGGTGTGGTAAAACCTACGCCGGTTCCAAAATCCTTGAGCTGACGAGAGCCGATATTCGATGTCAAAATAATAAGCGTATTCTTGAAGTCAATTTTGCGTCCTAACCCGTCCGTCAACTGACCATCATCCAATACTTGCAACAACAAATTGAAAATATCCGGATGCGCCTTCTCTACCTCGTCCAAAAGAATGACTGAATAAGGTTTACGCCTTACGCGCTCGGTCAACTGACCACCTTCTTCATAACCCACGTACCCTGGAGGCGCCCCAACCAAACGGGATACCGAGAATTTCTCCATGTATTCGCTCATATCAATGCGAATCAGAGCATCTTCGGAATCAAAAAGATAACGAGCAAGTTCCTTGGCCAATTCGGTTTTACCCACTCCGGTGGGACCCAAGAAAATAAACGAACCCATAGGCTTGCGGGGATCTTTAAGGCCAGCCCTAGTGCGGAGAATCGCTTTGCTGACCGCCTCCACCGCCCTGTCTTGACCAATTACCCTTTCCTTAAGATCGGAAGCCATTTTACCAATGCGCTCTGCTTCAGATTGCGCGATACGCTTAACCGGAACACCGGTCATCATGGCAACTACCTCGGCAATCTGATCTTCGTTCACGGAGAATCGTATACGTCTAGATTCTTCCTCCCATCGGTTTTTGGCTTGCTCCAAATCTTCCAGCACATGCTTTTCATTATCCCTGAGTTTGGCAGCTTCTTCGTAGCGTTGGCTTTTGACCACTTTATTTTTGAGCTCACGAATTTCCTCCAAAGCGGCTTCCAATTCAATAATGTCCTGCGGGACTTTGATGTTCCCAATATGCACCCTTGCACCAGCCTCATCGAGCGCGTCAATCGCTTTGTCCGGTAAGTGTCGATCTGAAATGTAGCGATCTGTCAGCTTTACGCATGCCGAAAGAGCATCTTCGGTATAAACCACCTGATGATGATCTTCGTATTTGTGCTTGATATTGTGCAAAATCTGCAAGGTTTCCGCAGCCGATGGCGGATCCACCATGACTTTTTGAAAACGACGATCTAAGGCACCATCCTTTTCAATGAACTGACGGTATTCATTCAAGGTTGTGGCCCCTATGCATTGCAACTCCCCCCTCGACAAAGCAGGCTTGAACATGTTGCTGGCATCCAGGGATCCTGAGGCTCCCCCCGCCCCCACCATGGTATGAATCTCGTCAATGAACAAAATTACATCTGGTGACTTCTCCAGCTCGTTCATCACAGCCTTCATCCTTTCTTCAAATTGACCCCTATACTTTGTTCCTGCTACCAGTGAAGAGAGATCCAGCGTCACAATACGTTTATCAAATAATATCCTGGAGACCTTCCTCTGATGGATTCGAAGGGCTAGACCTTCCGCAATCGCCGTCTTCCCAACACCGGGCTCACCAATTAAAATTGGATTGTTTTTCTTTCGACGACTGAGAATTTGAGAAACTCTTTCGATTTCAGAGTCTCTCCCAATAATGGGATCCAATCGTCCGTCTTCGGCAAGTTGCGATAAGTCTCGCCCAAAATTATCCAAAACGGGAGTTTTGCTTTTGGGATTTGCCGATTTCCGAGGCAGATCCCCGGAACCTTTCTTTTCGTCATCTCCGTAAGCATCTTCGTAGGAAGATCGAGGAGATGATGGCGGCTCCGTTCTTTCTCTTCCTTCGATCATGGCGTCAATTTCTTCCTTAACCAATTCATAGGTAACATCGAATTTCTCAAGCACCCGATTGGCCAAGCAATCTTCTTCACGCAGGATAGACAACAACAAATGCACCGTTCCGATCAAATCACTCTTGAAAATCTTTGCCTCCAAGAAGGTGATTTTAAGAATTTTCTCCGCCTGCTTAGTCAAGGGAATTTGATCAGCTTGCAGGCCCTCCTTTTCTCCGGTATGGCGTATGGAGTCTTCAATGGCGGCCTTGAGTTTGTCGAGATTTACCCCGAGGTTGCGAAGTGTTTTGATGGCCTGCCCATCGCCTTCACGAATAAGGCCCAAGAGTAAATGACTAGCGTCGATATAATCATGCCCCAAACGAACGGCTTCTTCGCGACTGAACGCAATGACATCCTTGACCTTAGGGGAAAATTTTGCATCCATGGAATGGGCTTTGATGCAAAATTAGACACAAATTCCATGCCAAACCTTGCGCGAACCCAAAAATACCTGATGGCATTTCCCTGGGATTGAGGAGCCCTAAAAACGCCTAAGGATTGAATGGAATGCCCTAAAGCCCTTTACGGACGGCGTATCAGCAATCGCTCCAGTCCAAATGCTCCTTGGTAAAGGACTTCAACCAGATAAATACCCTGCGGCCATTCGGCTGTTTCCAGGTCACCATAGGCGTTTCCGGCCTGCAAAAGCCATTGATCCTGGTGGTGCAAACGACCCTGGGCATCCATAACGCGAATGCGAACGGTTGCATCTGCCTCCAAATCGATGGTCAATCGGACCCTGTCATTACCAGGATTAGGGAAAACACGCAAACGGGTGGGGGAAGTTTCGGTTATTGGCCGTACGGATGTCCCGGTGGAAGTCCCAAAACCATGAACATCGTTGCGATTCCGGGGCTGTAGCTTCCAATTCCCAAAGTTGTAGGTCAGAATGCCGCGGATGAAATCCAAGCGCTGACGGAATGTCAGGGAATCCGTATTGAAATTCTGGCCCAGGTCTAGACTTGATAGGGATACACCGCCACGGACCCTCAGGCCCGACGTTACCGAAGAATCTGCATAAATACTGAATTCTCCAAAATTACTGGGAGCATCCGGATTTTGATTCACCACATAAACCGAATCAAACACCAACAACGAGGATTCATGAGGCTCCGTGTAAGAATACCTTCTCGCCATTATGGAATCCATAGGCACGCGGAATGGTGCATAAGGCTGGCCAGGTACAATAAATTGATAGTCCAAAACCTCCAAGGTGGTGATCCCGAAGTCTTCGACCACCAAGCCCTTTTTGATCCAAATGCTGTCTCCCCTAAGACGGGTATCAATATCGGTTGAACCGTTGTTATCAGGACGAAGGGTAATTCCCGTCCAGGGTCCCACACCGTCTTGAAAAATAATTCTACCGTAATCCGATGGATCCAGGGTAGACATAATTCTTCCCCTGATCTGCATACTGTCCAAGACAATGCCATCGTAGATAGAGCGACCGCCAATGACGGGTGATTCTTGAATTTCCGATACTCGGGTAATTCCTCCATTCATCACCCTAAACAATCCAAAGGATTGTATCGTATCCGGCTGTACTCCGTTGTTGTTCTGATTATCGGTAGCCCGGATATAATAGTGATAAAATGCGCCGTTCGTGGTGAACACTGAACCAGGAATGATGGCCTGGAAAGAATCCGGAGCGACCAAAGTCATAGCAACCGAATCATAGGGACCTCCCGTCACACCGGGGGCATAAAATAATTTGGCAACGGTTACCGAGCCGTCCAAGTCCACAATGCGGGCCCCGATGCGCACGGTATCCCCAACCTTGGGGATCGAAGGTCTTGTCTTCCAATTGCTGATAAACGGAGGGGAAGCCATGACAGCACCAAGATCTGTGGGGGTCAATGGAATTATTTCATACCTCGGATACAAGGTACCAAAATTGGTTTCGGTAATCACGCCCCTTACATGGGAAAACACTTTTCCTTGTTGAACAAAAACCGGTGCACTGGGATTGGGAGGAACCGATGCAGTCGATGATACGAATGGAGGACGAAAGAAACGAACCGCATCGCGCACATTAATTTCGGAACCAGAAGCATCCCTAAGCATCCAGTTAACCCTGTTACCGCTGAAGATGTTTACATTGGTGACCAACACATTGTTAAATTGCACGTACATGCCCTCGTATGGTTCTCCGCTAGGCTTTTGAATTTGTTGAGGAACCGCCGGATTATTTGGGTCATAAACCATAAATAAATTCATAAAGGAGGGTCGTGGCGGGGGAGGTGCACCGAATCCCAAAACCGTACTGGCCACTCCAATTAAGTTCAATTGGGTTTCCCCGGAATTGGGTGAAGCATCCTGGTATTCTGCCACGATACCGGTGCATTCCACGATATTCCCTACCTGAAAATTACTGAAAAATCCAATCGCTGCGGAATCCGCAAGAATAGGCAAACGAACAAGCAATCCTTTCCACACCCCATCGGCCAAGCCCAGCGTATCGACCAAGTAAGTTGCCTTCCAAGAGGCACTTAAGGCGTGATCCCTGGGATTTAAAATAACCATTCCCCGAACCCTCACCGTATCCCCCATGTAACGGGACAAGGTTTTACCGGTGAGCAGGGTATCAGGATGCACCCACTGAATGGAATCGATGGAACGCAAAGGGTACGATTGTGCCAAGGCTTGTTGGAAGGATTGAAAGCCCAGAATCCCCATACAAACAATCCAAAAAGGTAAAAAAATCCTCCAAGAAATTCTATGGAGTGAAATTGCAAATCTGAGACGCTGGCGTGGTTGTTGGGTGTATAGCATGGTTTTCTTGAATAATGAAGAGGTTAAGGAAGATTCGATGACGCCCTGCCGTTTTAATCCAAAACAGAGTGCCCAAAAGTAAGTTAGCCGAAGGAAATCTAAATCAATTCTAAAAATTAGAAGGTAAAGATTAATTGAATTGGCAGTTAAGGTGCAATAATCCATTTAAAGGGCCCTACGGAGTCCTTGCCTGCCGTTTGAATCCTGACCCAATAGGCTCCAGGAGGCAAATCGGGGGCTGTAATCCCGCCATTTCGTAGAATTTCACGGTGCCAAGGCTTGCCCACAAGACCCATCGCCATGGGAAACCACTCTGCTTGGATTTCGCTCAACTCAAATGGCTGCTTTTGCCAATGCAATAACTGCCCGGGCCTGATGGGGTTTGGGCCTGTTATTGGCGTGCGCTCTGGGGGACAAAGGCTCAGGGATACCAAATATTGGGTAACAGTGCAATTTTGACCTTTGACCGATTTCGAGAATAGTCCTGAATCCAGACTCCAATAGCAAGGAGATGGAGTATGCTTGTCACGCCGAAGAGCACAAGTCCAATACGAATGGATGCGATCCCAACGCAAATTAGGAACGATAGGTTTCCAGGTCGTTAGTGAGATCGATTTATTCCATGAAATTTGATCCTGCCATACCAAAGCCTCCGTTCCATTTCGAAACATTTCAGAGCTGCACTGGTTCATCCACTGCATCCAACGACGCCGAGCACTCACTACCGTAGGATCCTGATTACCGCCATGACATTCCATCCAGCCCAGCATTTCAAGGCTTAATTGTGCCCAATACTGAGCCACAATGGAATAATTTGCCAGTCCGGTACAAGCCATTTCCATCGCCTGACAAGTGCTGTTCCATGCCCCCAACAGCATTCGTCGCCGATTCATCAAATTCGTGGCGGATGGAGTAGACCATTCGTTTGCAATTTCATGAAGGCCCTGAACCAAGGCCTGCAGGGAATCCGTAAAAGAGCGACCCAGTGGAGCAATGTTCCGATCGCGCACATAAGTTGGCCCACCGCCCATCGCTAGGCGAGTTTGGCAAGCGAGCACCGCAGAAGTTGACCCGTTACCCAAATAAACCAAAGGATTACCATCCCAATCCACCAAATTGGCAGGGATTATGCCCCCACGAAGACTCATGCGATTCCCATGCAATTCCAAGCCGTAAAGTCCTCCCGCTTGAGGAATTAAATACTGCAAGGCTAAGCCGCTCAGCATCCCGTCCAAATGCCAACCCGAACCGGTAAAGGAATTTCCACCATTTCGTAAGTAGAGTAAATCCACCTCCTCCAAATACAAAGCTGTACGGTTATGCCCAAATTGATTCATAGCCCCGTTGCCCAACCATACCTGGGTATTCCCCGCATACCAACCCGTTTCATTCCAAGCAAAACCGCTACACATCACCTCCACTCTCAATTGACCAAAACTGTACATACCAGTACGATTGGAATCCAATCGACATTCCTGCAATCGTAACAATGCTCCAGCTTGACCCATTACATCCACACCACTCACTTGGCCCACCCACTCCGATTGCATGACACGGCTCAACCCCATGATGTCATACCCTCGCCAACCAATGCGATTGTTTTGAAAACGACAACGAAGCAAATCAATGCCTGCTGAATGGGTTTCCAAACCCACATCATTGCCCACAAATTGTACATCCCGAACTTGAGGGTTGGACAGCACCCCAAAAAGGTGGAGCCTTAGGCCGGTTTGCATGTTCATAATTTGAACCGCTGAAAGGCTCTTGAGTGCTGAACCATGCACCACCCATGCGGCCCCCGGTCTAAGATTGGCATTCTCGCCGATTTTGCAACGCTGCACAGAAACCGGTCCATAACATTCCCATGTAGAACCTGTGGTGATACGCACCCTGCAAGACTCCAACAGAACCGAATCCCGCAATGAACCTAATCGCCAGTCTCCTTCTATCACCAAGCGCAAATGCTCCGCCGAACGCCCTCTCAATTCCAACGAGGCTCCTGCCCCAAATGTCCATCGAGAAGAAGGATGGATTGCCTTAACCCAAAGGATTCCTCCACCCGCCGGGGCAAGGCGTGCACCGGAGTGCAACAATACTTGTCCATGGATTTCTAACATGGAAGAATCACCTTGCAAATCCACCACCGCACCAGGGTGAACTTCCAACACGGTACCCGTGTCCAACCTCAACCTGTATCCGTTCTGTATGGTCAAGCGACTTCCACGATGGAGAACCAAACGACTCCCCGGAGCAAAGCGTGTCACAGAGGCATCAGAACCCCAACCTCCTCCTGGCCTGCCTATTTGCATCAAAGCATCGGTACCGAGCTCAACCCGGACGGAATCGCAGGCCGTAGCCACCGTGGCAATTTCCCTGTCCGCGTTGGTGGGCAAAAAAGGTGTATGGCTTACCCCATTCACTCGCAATGGCCCACCTCCAAAAATGCGCAAAGCAGAACCCGCTCCCAGATTCAAAGTCGGAATGCGGACATCCGTATTGAATGGAAGGTAGGGTACAGAAAGCAGGTGCCAGCCCAAATCCAGGGTATCCCCTTGCCCCAAAGTTGTGATTCTTGGAAGTAGCACGGTGGAGGACCGCATCCAATCCTTAACTCTACCCGCCCATGTTCGGTAAACCATCGCATGCGGATCGTTGGCATGGTGCTCTCCCCATAAAGGCCGGCTGATCCAACGCTCAAAATGGGAAGGATCCCAGGGCGAAACGATAGATACTACAGGTGTAAAAGGAGATATGGCCAGGTTCAACGCAGAAACCGAACTCACGAATGTATGCAGCGACACGGGTTCGGAGCTTTGAACAAAACGATCAGCACTCACCACCCCAAACCCCGAATAGTCTCCCGGAACATAATCCACACCCCATCGAGGGACGGTATTGATCACCGAATAAACCCCCAAATGATTCCGTGCAAGATGACTTTGCCAATCTCTTTCCAAAAGAGACCGAAATCGATTGCAGATAGTGATCGATATCACTTGTCTTGACAACAAAAACCAAGGTGTCCACGGAGGCCATGTCATGATAGCGATTTTGTGAATCAGGTTATTCAGCGCTAAATTGCCCAAGCCTTTGAGGTAGTTCCCGTATTGACGTTGGATGTCCCCAAAATTGCTTTGGATATCGTTACCTGCCAAGTAAACGGTATCGAAAGCCGGCGTATTCGGCGAGTGAACCAAGACATGCCCTCGGTTCCGAAACAAATACATCCGTTGGGAGCCCATATCCCTGAACGATCGAAAAGGCAATGGAAACGTACAAGGCGCCCATACCCCAGCATCCATAGCAAAAGCCATTTCACCGTCTCGGATACTGTCCCAAGGCGATACGGCATGTCTTCCTTGCCGCAATCCTGCCAAAGAGCCGTTGGTGAGTGCATAATTGCGAGATTGGACAGGCAAACCCAAAGAATCCAAGAAGGTCATAAGCCTATGGTGAAATTGTTGTAAAATCGTGTCATAATGGTAGATGAGCATTTGAGCTGCTGCCGGAGATCGCAACACATAATGCAATTGTTGCCGATGACGCTCCATACGCCTCATCAAATTCCCACGAAGGACTCCATCCACCAAGGCATGCTGCGCACTGAGCGGAAGATTGGCCCCCTTGTGCGGGGTAGATAGGGTACCCAAAGAAGACACCCCGTGGCAACAGCCGGACAATTCCATTTGCCGCAAAGCCACTCTTGCAATCAATCCCCCCATGCTTGCACCCACCACATGCAAAGGCGCGTTAAGCAGCGGTAAACCTGCCGTTGAACGGGTTGAATCACACAATTGCTTGATTTGTTCCAACAACGAAATAAGCGCTAAAGCATTCTTCTCCACAGAGGCATGGTTGCTCTGAAAGTCCACAAAAACCAGATCAAAACCTTGCCTTTCCAAGGAATCCAAGAGCATGGGCAATTCTGCCAATTGGCTGTAACGATCCGGAAAAGCTCCTGAGCTCACCGAAGCCCAATGAATATCCCCGTAGCCTTGGTGATTCCCGGGTACATCCTCGTTAGACCCATTGACCCAGACCCCGCCTTCGAAGCCTTCGACCACTACCACCGGTTCTCGCAATCCGAAAGGGGTAAAACGTGATCTTTTGAGGAAGGCCACAGCTTTGCCCATGTTGGTAGAGGACATGGGCCTGCACATTGATGGCCCGCTATGCAGAATTCGGTCAGGCGCCCCCCATCGCATTTCAACCCATTGCAAGGGAATGCGGGTCACTTGATCCCCGAGCATAAGACCATTAGCTCGGATCCAGCGAACTTGGATGGTCTTGGCACCAAAATTAGAGTATTGCCATTGGAGCAATTGACTAGGCCAAACCCTGCGCCAACCTAAACCGTCCCCCATATCAACCTGCGGGTAAGAACCGGAATCGTTACTCACCCACAAAGCGGAAGGAACCATCAGACGAAGTACTTGGTTAGCCCTCGTCCCGTATAAAATATTACGATCCAAGACAGACTGCACAAAATGCCTATGTACCGACCAACCACCTAAAACCTCGGCACTATCAGGGATAAACAGGGTATCCAAAACGACATAAGGCGGCTGTGCCCCGTTAAGAAACCAAAAGGTATCCCGAAGGTGACGTGGCGCAAGAGCCAACATTAGTCGATCCGCCAGGGTATCGTAGGCCAGCAGACCCTTGTCGATGGCTGAATCAGCAATTTCACGATGCCTTAGATTCATCAGCCTTAATTGCAGATCCATTACGGGTATCCGTTGAATGACAGGCAAATGCATCTGACCCATGTAACGAACACTGTCGGCATAGTCGTCCAATCCCTCTGGCCTTAATCGCATCAAATTCGAGGTCGAATAGGCCCCGTAATAAAACAACCTATAATACTCCTCCCAATCCGTCAAATCCGCGGGATCTTGACGATAAGGAGTGAATCGATCCGGATTCAATCCGGTCGTATTGCGCAAAAGGGCAAGTGGACTTCGATCCACCAAAATATTCTCTGGAACATAAGGTTGCAAGGGGGCATAGCGGTTGATATGCCGCCACTCATGGGGGGTCTGAGCGAACAATCCCTGTGATCCTACCTCTATCAGTCCCGTCAAGAGTAAAGCAAGAATTGACCCGTACAACGCGGGTAACGGAAAAATAATTTTCATTGTAGTTAAGTCGTAATTTGTTTCAAATGCGCTTAGGGCAGATTCAAAAGCAACCTTCATCCGGGTCATCCGGCCACGCAGGAAACAGGTTTGATAGTCGAGACAAAATCATTTGTCTCGAGAGAACTTAGGGGATATAGAACTAAATCAAGGAGTCCAGGTCCAATCCACAGTATCCAAAGGTGGTACCCTTAGATTATGATAGCTAACCAATGAACTCGCAATGGCAGTGGGGCGATAGGTTACCTGAAACTGCAACGGCATCATGGAATTCCATGGAATGGTTCGCCCGACAAGCTCGGGCAGATAGAAGATTTCCAACCAAGTACCGGCCTGGACCATGGCCATCCCCCCTTGACCCATAGTCGCCAAATTCAATTGCATTCGAAGCCAACCCACTGCTGGTAATTCAATTCGCAGATTGGTCATGGTTCGGGATGAAAGCGAAGGCATCCCTGTTGGCGCAAAGTGTCGTGCAGGCATATTCAAAAGCACCATGCGCAGCTTGTCGGGATCATCCCTCCAAGAAAAACGATGGTCAAAGCATCCTGCCGAATCCGTGGTCCACATGACCAGAGGATTACGAGCCTCGGTATCATCGTGGTAACATAAACCTAAATTGACCGGAACCCCTACAGGCCATTCAGTCCCTGCCGTCACAACCTTGCCGGCGAGTCTGTAGGCTGGCCGTATTTCATTCCGCAAAGTACATGCGCTAACCAAACCCAACCACCATACCCATCCCACCAACCTAAACCAAAGCCGATATGCGCATACCTTTCTTTTCATAAACCGAAGGTAAAAGTATTCCAATATCTTAATCGGTAAATAACGTTTAATGAGGCTCCCTAATTGTAAATCGGAAGGGAAGGTTATATAGTAACCGTACGGGCATTCCTCTTATTTTATAGGGCTTCCATTACGGCATCGCTTTGATAACTCGAATCGCCTCTTCGTCACAACCCCCACCAATTCCTCGAAGGACTTGTCCTTTATCAATGCATCCCTTTCGGCCACAAAAAACGTGAGGAACACGTTACCCTGTAAACAGTTTTCACGAGCCATAGGGTGATACCTGGTGTTCCCCGCCATGAATTTGAGCAATTCCTGATTGCTTCCAGAAAAGAACGGCATTTCTCCAACCACGGTTAAGATTTCGGGTTCGGCAACTTCTGGCTCTTCGTCCGTTTGAACCTGGACGGCCACTTCTATATTAGGTTCTTGAGTTATTGCAGGGATGCTTACTTCATATTTACCGACGAATGTTTCACTTTTTCAAAAACCTATCTTGTGCGTTAGGGATTTAACGAAACGAATAGACGCTAATTCACTCTTTGAATGTTTTCGTGCTTTCCCTGTTAAAAAAAAATAAAACTGTCGTGATATATTAATGATTTGGCTACACCATTCATTTTGATGAATTTTAATTTTTAAACTAAAAACACAAATTAATTTTCAGGAAAAAGACGATAATGTCCTATTCAAAGATAAAGTTATTACAATAGTTTTTCATATCATTTCTGTTTTGATGGTTTTCAAAACTAAAGTTTATTAAAGGAATATGATTTAAGCCGTGCAGGATATACCCATTATAGCCCAATGAATTCATAAAATTAAAAGTTTCTAATACTTTTTCTTGTCCAACATGACGAGCCTCAATTTCTACAATAATTTTTGGCCTACATTTTTTTAATGTTTCTATTCCACCATGAAAAATTCGTAATTCGTTTCCTTCAACATCTATTTTTAAAAAATCTGGTTTAATATCATGTAAATTACAATATGCATCTAATGTCATTGTTGAAACATTTTCATTTGTGAAAAATTTTGAATCATTTTTTTGTTCAATAATTGTTGCCCCAGGTGAAGATCCTTTGCTTACTTTATTTACGGGTATATATAGAACAACGGAACCCGAACTATCTGACAAGGCCAAATGCTCAATGGTGACATTATGCCATTTAAATAACCCTTTAATTCTTTGTAGGTACCGAAAAAGACTTGATTGTGGTTCAAACGCAAATACTTTACCATTATCACCCACTCTTTTTAACATAAAATATAAATATCCCGCTTTATGTGCTCCAATGTCAAAAACCGTTTGCCCAGGCTTTATTTTGGAATTAATATAAGCGATGCCCCCAACATCATTCTTATTTTTATATTTATATGCTCTTAACTTAAGTTTGATAATCTCAACTAATTTCATAATTTGATGAGTTTTTGAACCACTGAAGGAAAAAGTGTTCTAACGTTATAGGCAATATAACAATTAGGTTACCTAAAAGCAAATCGAAAAGGTAAGTTGTATTGTACTCGTACGGGCATTCCTCTTTGTTTGCCTGGCTTCCATTGGGGCATGGATTTGACAACCCGAATGGCCTCTTCGTCACAACCGCCACCAATACCACGAAGGACTTTTACTTTATCAA
>VHAW01000007.1 GCA_016872225.1 Sphingomonadales bacterium
GGAGTCCGGCCCAACATTTGGTGCACTTGATTCGTTCGCTAGGCATTGTGGTATGGGTTTCGTCCTGGCCCTATGCCCTGCAACGCTTGGTATGGGGTCGTGCCAACCGGCCCTCCCGTTCCTACGATGCTTTGGTCGAACGATACCATGCCCGGCTGGCAGGAATCAAGGCCAAATCTCCGGTTTTCTTTGCGCCCCCCTCCCAATCCGCCTCCCAGCGACACCGCATCCACCAGCGACTAGCGCGCCTGACCGAGCGATACACTGAACAATTAGGCAAATGCCCGCCCGATTACTTGGAACATCAAGTTCTCCCGCATCCGGCACTGGGTAAGGTAACGGTCCGCGAAATGGCCCTGTTCAGCACCTACCACAGTTGCCTTCACCTGGGCCTTATGCAAAGGGATCTGAACACGGCCAAAGGCAACGGGTCCTAAGACAACAGGGCCAATAAGCTTGCCCCTGTTTGGTGGCTAAATGGACAAACCGACTTTGCGGTACACAAAGTGCAGAAGCCAGGCCGGCCCTACCAAGAGGAATTGGAGGTCTTTGAGGAAGGATGGCTTTTTGCCTTCGATCTTGTGCCCTACAAATTGCCCCAACCAGGCTGCTGCAAAGAGCCCACCGTGGATTTGCCAAGCGGATGAACCGGCGACCTGCTCCAAAGCCATAATCCCCCAGGCCATGCCCAAGCTAAGCAGCAGCATCCCCACAAAAAGAGTCCCTGAAAGGCGCAGATAATAGAACGAAGCGGATCCCAAAAAAACCATACCCAGCGTCAAGGGGCCGTACAAGGTCACGGTCCATAACAAACCGAGGAGGCTGAACATGATGGTGGGAACGCAGATCCAGTGTATCCACTTGTTGGTTGGATTCTGGTGGCTTTCCCCGTACTCTTCCAGGAGGAGATCGATGGTGCGCATAGGTTGGGTGGTTTAAGGAATTTGGCTCAAGGCCCTACGAATTTAACCCGACTTTCGCTTTGTTGTCTGCTATTCTAAGAATACTCCAGTTCCCCCTGTAGATCGTCAGCATAAAGTGGACATAAGTGTAAAAAATACACCCATTATTCAAGGTCTGTCTCAATTTTTTTTTAGCGAAAGCCATCAGGGTTCCCTGAAGGCATCAGGCGCCCCGCAAGAGCATCAAGCGCCCCGCGCTTAGGCGCCCCGGAAGGAGGCTTTGCGCTTTTCGAGGAAAGCTAAGATGCCTTCGCGACTTTCGGCCTGTTGGAACAAAGAGCCGAAGGTTTCCATTTCTAGGCGGTAGCCTTCGGGGTCACCTTGGGCAGCCATCGCCGAAAGCCGCAGGCAGTGAGAAACGGCGATGGGACCCCGTTGCATTATTCTCTGGAGGAGAGTGATGGATTCATCGCGCAATGTTTCGGGGGAGCTGCTGATGCGGTTGACCAAGCCCCATTGGTGGGCGGTGGCGGCATCGATGGGGTCACCGCTGAGGAGCATTTCCAAAGCGCGGGCCCGACCAACCCATTCGACCAGCCGTTGGGTTCCGCCGTAGCCGGGAATCAAACCGAGGTTGACTTCGGGTTGTCCCAGACGAGCAGTGGGGGCCGCGACGCGCAGGTGGCAAGCCATGGCCAATTCCAAACCACCGCCCAAAGCAAAGCCGTTGATGGCAGCCAAAACGGGCTTGGGGGCATGGGCAATACTGTCCATAATACGATGCCCCGCCTCAGATAAATCACGAGCTTCGGTGGGGGAGTATTGAGCGAATTCGGCCACATCAGCTCCGGCGGCAAAGGCCTTGTCTCCGGAACCCGTGAGGATAACAGCATGGACGGAAGCATCGGTCATGGCCAAGGCAACCGCTTCTTCAATTTCGAGCAGGGTTTGTCGATTGAGCGCGTTAAGTTTGTCGGGGCGATTGATGGTGACCAAGGCGATGGAGCCTTGGATTTCGTAAAGAAGATTGTGCATGGTCGTCAAGAAAAAGGAGGGTTTAGCCGGTGGGCAAGGTAGAGGCGGCCCGTCGAAGACGGGCAACGCAGGCGCTGCGTCCACGCAGGCTCATCCAATCAAAAAGCGCAGGTCCCGAGGCCTGTCCAGTCACAGCCAAACGCAGTCCTTGAAGCAGACTCCCCGGCGATGCACCTTGACGAGCCGCTGCTTCCTTGAACAAAGCCTCGGCTGTAGTGCCGCTCCAGTCTTCGTGTAACGACTCGTAACAACGTATCAAATCTTCCAAAACAGCAGGGAAAACACCGCCCCATTTCTTGGCCACCACCGTCTCGTCGTAGGATTCCGGTTCCTCAAAAAAGGACCTAACCTCTTGAATAAAATCCGAGACCAATACCATGCGATCCATAACCAAAGGAATCAAGGCTCGCAATATTGAATCTTCCAGTTCCCAGCCTTTTTGAATCAACAATTGACTACAAGGCTCCATCAAAGAATCCACCGAACGGCTGCGCAGGTATTGTTGGTTGAACCACTGCAATTTGGTAAAATCATAACGAGCTCCGTGTTTATTAACTCTTTCCAAACCAAAAGCCTGAATCAATTCGTCCATCCCAAAGATTTCCCGGTTATCCCCGGGGTTCCAACCCAACAAGGCCAAAAAATTAACATAGGCCTCCGGAAAATAACCAGCCTCACGATAACCTGGCATTTTCTCCCCGGTTTCAGGATTGGTCCACTCGGTCGCATAAAAGGGCAGACCCAAACGATCCCCGTCCCTTTTGGATAATTTACCGTCTCCGTCGGGCTTCAACAACAACGGAAGATGGGCAAATTCAGGCATCGTTTCCAACCAGCCAAAGGCTTCGTATAACAAAACATGCAGCGGCGTACTGGGCAACCATTCTTCGCCACGGATCACGTGGGTGATTTGCATCAACCGATCGTCGACCACGTTGGCCAAATGGTAGGTCGGCATCCCATCGCTTTTAAACAAAACCTTGTCGTCCAATTGCGCGGTCTGCACCACCACCAAACCCCGGATTCGGTCCTGCACCCGGACTTCGCGGCCTCTGGGCATTTTGAAGCGAATCACATAGGGCTCCCCGGTCTCCAAACGTCGAGCCACCTCGTCCGAGGGCAGACTTAACGAATTTTTCATACGCACCCGGCTGATAGCGTTGTACTGCGGGGAGGCTACCCCCGAAGCCTTGAATTGTTCGCGCATCGTATCCAATTCCTTCTCGGTATCAAAGGCATAATAGGCATGCCCCGACTCCACCAATTGCATGGCGTACTGACGATACATCGCCTTGCGTTCGCTCTGACGGTAAGGCCCGTAGGGCCCTCCTTTGTGCACGCCTTCGTCAAATTCGATTCCACACCAGCTCAACGATTCAATAATGAATTCTTCGGCACCGGGCACAAAACGGGTTTGGTCGGTGTCCTCAATCCGTAACACCAACTGACCACCCATTTTGCGGACCAACAAATAATTGAACAAAGCCGTGCGAACCCCCCCGGGATGGAGAGGACCGGTGGGACTGGGAGCAAAACGAACGCGCATAGAGTGAGTGGTCTGGAAACTTAGGGGACAAACTTACTAGGTGTTCACCATGAGAGGCGGGTCTATGGCGACTTTTGTGGCAGCATGGCCGAAGCAGAAACCAAAACATCAAAGAATTCAGAAGCCTCCGCAGGGCCGTTAGCCTTCTTGATCCTTGGCATCCTCTCGCTGCTTTGGGGATCTTCGTTCATTTTGATGAAGCGCATTTTGCCGGTATTCCCCCCTATGGAACTGGCAACGCTGCGCATTGGCATGGCCGGACTGGCCATGGTGCCCCTGTGGCTATGGCATATGCGTAGCGAGCATTGGCGTCGTCTGCCTTGGTTCGCGGTGGTGGGTTTGGTGGGGAATGGAATTCCGGCCCTGCTTTTTGCAACGGCCCAAACCGGTATTGATAGCGGAGCAGCAGGGGTGCTCAATGCCTTGACGCCAATGTTCACCCTGGTGGTGGGCTGGGCCTTTTTTGGGGGAAATGCTCAACGCAGCCAGGTATTGGGCTTGGTCTTGGGCCTTGTTGGTGCCGTTCTTTTGATCCTCTCCCAGCATCGCATTCAAAGCGCATCGAATCCCAACCTAGCCTTGCTCCTAGTTTTGGCGACGTTCTTTTACGGCATTTCGGTCAATACGGTAGGCCATCGGTTGCGGGGTATTTCCCCGTGGCTCACAGCCTCACTCCCTTTGGTGATCGCCTCGGTTCCTGCATGGATTACCTTGTGGTGGCTGGGTGATCTGAAAACCCCCATGCAACAGGAAGGCGCTTGGACTGCCTTATACCTGCTTTTCTTTCTCTCCCTTGTGAATTCAGCTTTCAGTTTGGTAGCCTTCAATTACCTGATTCACATCGCTGGACCGCTTTTTGCTTCCACGACCACCTACCTTATGCCGGTCGTTGCCCTGTTATGGGCATACTGGGACGGGGAAACCCTCAGCCTCTATCATTTGACTGGCCTGATGGCTATTGTTGGGGGAATCACGATGATCAACCAACGTCGATAGATCCTTCAAAAGGAACTTATAAAGTTGAGGAGCACAGAAGCAATTTCTCTTTCTAGTTCTAAATTCGTATATCCAAATTTTAATCATTTCCCAAATGAACTATTCCTCTACATTACGTCGCCTCGGGTTTTCGACCCTCTTGATTTTTTTCATTTTGGCTTTGAGCCAAGTGGCTAGTGGTCAGGTTATCCTTTTTGTTTCCCATCCTTCGTCCATTTCAGGTTCCTACACTTTCGGTCCTGGAGATGCAGCCCAAGGTTGGGGATACAGCTACGACACGATCCAGGTGCAGGCTCAATTGGTGCGCGGTTTTTCGTCCAATGCCGGCGGGGACTCCTTGGCTTGCGACACCACCCTAATTAACGCATCGGCAGTAGCAGGCAAAATTTGCGTCCTGTACCGAGGCTCTTGCGAATTTGGGGTCAAAGCATTGGCAGCCCAGAGGGCAGGTGCCGTGGGATGCATCATCATCAATCACAGTGCCGGCGTTCTGAACATGGGTGCCGGTGGTGCCGGTGCCAACGTTCGTATCCCGGTCATGTTGGTTTCCAATTCGGACGGTGCACTCATTCGTCAAAGCATGAACAACGGGGATTCTGTCGTAGTGTTCATGGGGGATAAAACCGGTTTCTTCTTGAACGATATCGGCATCGGAAACGGCTCTGTGATTCGCCCCACCGAATTCAGCATACCCAGCAGCCAGGCAATGAATGCAGGCGAATATATTTTCAAGTTAGGGGCGGCGGTCAAGAACTACGGCCAAAACGCACAGAGTAATGTTGGACTCAATGTGAAAATTGATTTTACCAATCCTGCTGGAATAACCAACGCTGTTTATAACCAAAATGCCTCCATCGCGGCGTTGGCTAGCGATTCCACCGATACTTTGCGCACCCCGGATTTTGATCCTTCGGCTTACGGTACTGGTCGCTATAACATTGCGTACACGATTTCCATGCCCTCCGGAACGATAGACCAATTTCCCGCGGATAATGTTGTCAACCAGGGATTTGTGATTAATTCAAACATCATCTCCAAAGTTCGTTTGGATTCGCTTCAAAACATGGTGTATTCGGGCGGTGTGCGTCCATCGGCGGCCACCTCAGGATCCTACGATTTCGGAATTTGGTATTATGCCAACAAAGGATCGCGCCTCAAGGTGGATTCCATTCGCTTCTCCTTTGTAACCAATCCCGGCTCCAATCTCTTCGGAGAATCCATTATTGGCAAGGTAAGTGAATGGCAGGATTTGAATGCGGACGGCCTGATTGATGCCGGTGAAATCGTGGACCTTGGTGACGGTATCTACACCTACGGCGATACCTTGGGCAGTAATTCGCAGCGTTCGGTCCTTATTACCGATATTATCAACAACGCCCCGGGTGTTGTGTTGCGTGACTCCACAGTCTATTTATTCTCTGCGTATTATTCAGGCGCCCAAACCACAGTCTTCACCAACGTGGATCCGAATGTGGACTATACGCTAACTCGTGAAATTTATCAGCAATACATCAGCCCGGTTTACAGCGGCACCTGGAATCCCAACGGCTTCGGGCCAGACAGGGTTCCTGCCGTTTCGGCCATGACCAGCAATCCTCCGTCTTCTGTCGGCTCCATGGAACAGAATAGCTTGGAACTGAGAGCGTTTCCCAATCCCGTTTCCGACCGTCTGAATGTTTTGGTGAGGGCAGCCTATCGTGTAGGCAACGTGCGTTACAGCATTGTGGATCTATCCGGACGCTTGATCGTGCAAGGCAACGAAGTTTTGGACGGGATTGCCCCTCTTCAAATCGGGGTAGCAGGCCTGGAGTCGGGGATGTACCACCTTCGGGTGAATGACGGTCGTTTCAGCCGTACCCTACGCTTCATCAAGCACTAAGACAGGATATGGCCATAAGCGAGGGTATCGACAGGGGCTGTTAGTTCAGCTTCCCGGCCGTAATTTGATCTGATCTGTTCGAGCAAAAAACGAACCTCGTCGGGTTCCATGGACTGAACGAGTCGACTACGAATCTCTTTGATATTTTCGAAACCTTTGAAATACGGGGCATAATGCCGCCTCATTTCCAAGAGCCCTAATTTGGGTCCTTTCCATTGAAGGGAGCGCTCAAGGTGCTCGCTGCATGCCGCTAACCGCTCCTCCACCGTGGGAGGTGCATGCGCTTCACCGGTCCTTAGGTATTGCTTGATTTCCCGGAAGATCCAAGGATACCCTATCGCTGCCCTTCCAATCATAATCCCATCCACGCCGTAACGCTCACGGTATTCGGCAGCCTTGATGGGGCTATCGATATCTCCATTCCCGAAAATAGGAATGTGCATGCGGGGATTGTTTTTGACTTCGCCAATCAAGGTCCAGTCCGCAGAACCTTTGTACATCTGAGCCCTGGTGCGGCCGTGCACCGCTATCGCCGCAACACCCACATCCTGAAGGGCTTCAGCCAGATAAATAATATGTTTGGTATTATCGTCCCATCCGAGTCGGGTCTTGACCGTCAAGGGAACCGGGCTTCTTTTCACGAGCTCGGCCGTGATATCAATGAGCTTAGGTAAATTCCGTAACATACCCGACCCTGCATCTTTACACACCACGTTCTTGACCGGGCAACCGAAATTCAAGTCAATGATGTCTGGGAAAACTTCAGCCACCTTATCCACTGCGCCCAACATGGGTTCCAACTCACCGCCGAAGATTTGAATCCCCATAGGTCGCTCATGGTCGTAAATATCCAGCTTCTGACGGCTCTTGACAGCGTCCCGGACCAGGCCTTCCGAGGAAATGAATTCGGTGTACATCAAATCCACCCCACCTTGTTTGCATACCGCGCGGAAAGGCGGATCGCTAACATCCTCCATCGGGGCTAGCAACAAAGGAAACGACCCCAATTCCAAGGCACCTATTCGGACACAAGGGTTGGTCTTGGAGGAATTTGAAGACTGCATCACCCGGCAAAGGTACAGTGCCATCGATAGGCCTCCCTATTCTACTTTTGGGGAAAGATGATGAGACCTTTGCTGACGCTGGTTTTTGTGTGCCTTCTGACCGGATTGGCCTTGAGCTATTTGGCCATGGTTCTGCTCCCGTTCCTGTTTGATCTTAGCATAGTTGATTTGATAGAAAACCCGATTGGAGATACACCTCCAACGGACTCAAACCGTATGGCTATGGCCCTGTTGCTTTGGCAAGGATTATCCAGCTTGGGTTTTTTTATTTTGCCCGGGTGGTGGTTTATCCAAAATCATCGCAGCTTGACGCAAGCAAACTTTCGACTTTCCATCTTCTTAAGTTTGGGCGGGGTAGTCATCACCGTCTTATGCTTTCCCATGGTTAATAACTTGTTTCACTTAAACCAGGGATTACCTTACTCGCCACTTGCGGAAGCTTTCCCGTCTTTCAAGGATATTTCCCTTGGATGGCAAGAAGCCGAGAAAAGCTTCCAACAAAAATTGACTTTGTTGCTGAGTCCAAACGGTAGCCTTTTCTGGTTGCTAAGCACAGTGGTGCTAGCCATTTTGCCAGCCCTCGGAGAAGAGATTGTGTTCCGAGGTTCGTTGCAACCTTTATTGCAGCAATCCCTGCGAAGCCCACATGCCGCTATATGGGTTTCTGCCCTTATGTTCTCGGCCATTCATCGGCAATGGCTTGGCTTCGTGCCGCGATGTTTACTCGGAGCCCTCTTTGGTTACATGGTGTTATGGTCTGGATCGCTTTGGCCGGCCATCCTTTCGCACATGAGCAACAATTTGTTATCTTTAATGGCTTTCAAATTGAACTGGTTTAGTTTTCGCAGCAGTCAAAATTTACCGGAGACCACTTTTCATTGGGAAAACAACCCCTTTCCTTGGTCTATCGCCTTGGGCCTTTGGGGTTTGGCAATTGTAGGTCTTTTTTATTACCAAAAAACCTACCGGGGCCCAAAGTTTGGTGTTACCGATTCCGATGCGAATGCTCCATTCCCTTGAAGGTATGAATAAGATTCGCCCCGTACGATCCAAAGCCCGAACCTGGAGTGCCTTGGGCCTAGGCTTAGGAATTTTCGTCGTTTGGTGGGCAGGCCCCTGGACGATACGTTGGTTTCTAGCCTTGGTGGCCGGTGGAGCATGTTGGGAAATTTACCTGCGCCTGCGCTGGCCAGCAAACCAGGGCATTTGGAACAGTGGGGCAATTGTCGCAGGAATAATGGGCCTAGGAGTTGTAGGATTGACACCATGGGGGACACCATGGGGCATTCAACTCCAACTTATACCAGAAACCAATCTTTCATGGCTGTGGATTGCGGGGAGTCTGGCCTTTGTACCGGGCTGGTGGTATCTGCAATCGCAGCTGATGCGCCAAGGGCCTCGATTGCTATGGCGGGAATTCGCCTTGGGGTGTGCCGTGATGTTTTACGTTGCTTTTCCCCTGATAATGTTTAGGGACCTGGTTACCGAAAAGATACCAGCGCTTGGAGGGATAAAGGGGAACGAGGTGTTTATAGCAAGTTTCGGGCTCTTATGGATCTTGGATAGTGGCGCTCTGCTAATCGGCAAAAGATGGGGGCATCGGCCCTTGCATTCCAAAATTTCTCCTTCCAAGACCTTGGAAGGAAGTCTGGGCGGGTGGTTGCTATGCATCTTCGCCGGATGGTTATTATACCCGCTCATCTTCGGTATCAAAGCTTCGGAGGGCTGGGGCTGGTTCTCGATATTAGTTGGTCCGGCGGGAATTGCCGGTGATTTGATGCAATCTGCCCTGAAACGCAAAGCTGGTATCAAAGACAGCGGTTCATGGATCCCCGGTCACGGAGGTTGGTTGGATCGTTTTGACTCTTTGTTGGCCTTCGCGGCCCTGCTTGGGTTGTGGCAGGGTCTAGGGCTGTGACCGGTTCTTGAAATAAATCAAAACTTCGTAGCCTTTATTATCTTGACTTGGGAACCTCTGGGTTAAATAGCCTCCATTAGATCATTCAGTTCTTATTTTTGACCTTTTTCTTTAAGATTTTATCCCTTAAATCCTTATATGAACCCGGAATCCACCCTTATTCCTGCTCACGAGAATCCTTTCGTGTCCATGATGTCCCGATTTGATGTAGCGGCCAAAATCCTAAATCTGGACCAAGGATTGTACAATGTCCTCAAATCCCCTGCCAAACAGGTCATCGTCAACCTCCCGGTTTCGATGGATGATGGGAGCATTCAGATTTTTGAGGGAATCCGGGTGGTTCACAATATCAACCTTGGGCCTGCCAAGGGGGGGATTCGTTATTCATTGGATGTGGATTTGGATGAGGTAAAGGCCCTTGCGGCATGGATGACTTGGAAATGTGCGGTTTCCAATATCCCCTTCGGTGGGGGTAAAGGGGGCATCAAATGCGATCCGCGTTCCATGTCCGCCGGGGAGTTGGAGCGCCTTACCCGAGCTTATACAAGGGCCATGATTGATGTTTTTGGCCCAGAAAAGGATATTCCGGCGCCGGATATGGGTACAGGTCCTCGTGAAATGGCTTGGATCATGGACCAATATTCACGGCTGGTTGGCTATTCCTCCCCCTCCGTTGTGACCGGCAAACCCCTGGTCATGGGGGGGTCCAAAGGTCGCGTGGAAGCAACCGGTCGCGGAGTAATGGTTGCCGCCCGATCCGCTATGCTCAAAATGGGATTGAACCCATTCAAATCCACTTGTGCCGTACAAGGCTTCGGCAATGTGGGATCCATTTCGGCCAAGTTGATGGAACAACAAGGGCTCAAAGTCCTTGCGATTTCCGACATCACCGGAGGTTACTATAACGCCGACGGCATCAATATCAAAGATGCAATTGCCTACAGTGCCGCCCACGGAAATCAGCTCACCGGATTCACCGGCGCTGAACCTATTTCCAATGAAGCCCTCTTGGAACTCCCGGTGGATGTCTTGATCCCCGCCGCCATGGAGGACCAAATCACCGCCCATAACGCCGCCAAGATTCAAGCCAAATTGATTGTCGAAGGTGCCAACGGACCAATAGCCGCCAGTGCTGACCAAACCCTGAACGACAAAGGGGTCATGGTGGTTCCTGACATTCTTGCTAATGCGGGCGGTGTTACCGTTTCGTATTTTGAATGGGTGCAGAACAGAATGGGGTATTTCTGGACTGAGGAGCGAGTAAACCGCCGTGCAGACCGGAACATGAAAGAAGCCTTTGAGCAAGTCTATCAAACCAGCCTGCATCACGGTTGCTCGATGCGCATTGCCGCTTACGTGGTAGCCATCGACAAAGTGGCTCAGGTTACCCAGCTTAGGGGGGGGATTTAATCCTTTGACTTATGTTTCACCGCGAGGGTTATGTCATTATCGCCTGGACCCTGGCGGGTTGTGGACTGTCCGCTTGGGCCGTCCATCGATGGATGGGTTCAGCATCATGGATTTCTTGGCTGATCTACGGATTGCTCCTGACCATTTTGATGCTGATTCTTCAATTTTTCCGTAACCCCTCCCGGCATACCGTCCTTCAAGAAAACGGGGTCATAGCCCCCGCAGATGGCAAAGTCGTCATCATCGAGAAAGTCTTTGAGCCGGAGTATTTCCAAGGAGAGCGGCTGCAAATTTCCATTTTCATGTCGCCTTTCAATGTGCATGTCAACCGAAATCCGGTCAGCGGTGTTGTATCTTTTTTCAAATACCATCCCGGTGATTATTTGGTGGCATGGCATCCCAAATCTTCAACCCTTAACGAAAGGACCACGGTGGTTGTGCGCAATAACCAAGGTCATGAAGTTTTGTTCCGGCAAATCGCCGGAGCTTTAGCCAGGCGTATCCGATGGTATATAAGCACCGGTGATTGCGTCCGTCAAGGCGAAGAGTTTGGATTTATCAAATTTGGTAGTCGGGTGGACCTTTACCTTCCTTTGAACACTGTGCCCGATGTTCAAATCGGGCAAACGGTCCGCGGCGGCGAAACCTGCATCGCCAACCTATAGGATGGATCATAACCAATCCCTCCTTCGAGTCATTTTCTTAACCACCCTGATCGATATGCTGGGCTTCGGGTTAATTATCCCGGTGGTTACTCCTCTGCTCCTTGATCCAACCTTATCCTTCATGGGGTCCACCGCGACTTTCGCCGACCGATCCATGATGATTGGATTTCTTTTAGCGTCGTTCAGCCTTGCTCAGTTTGTGGGGGCAGGATTTTTGGGTGCGCTCTCGGATCGGCATGGCCGCAAGCCCGTCTTACGCTATACAGTAGCCGGTACTTTGATTTCGTATTTGGTTTTTGGAATCGGCATCGTTCAAGCCTCGTTGCCGCTCTTGTTTATTGGACGGTTTTTGCTGGGTTTTTGTTCGGGCAATCTGGCGGTCACCTTCTCAGCGATTGCCGATCTGAGCAGCACCGAATACAAAAGCCGGAATTTTGGAATGGTCGGGGCGGCCTTTGGGATTGGGTTTGTGTTGGGGCCTTTCTTGGGTGGTATTTTATCGGATTCCACATGGCATCCTTCGTTAGGATACGACACGCCTTTCTGGGCAGCGGCAATGCTCAGCGCTTTGAACCTGTGGGTTTTGCAACGGTATTTTACCGAAACCCTAACCACACGCCGTAGGAGTCCCTTGCATCCTGCCAGCGGTCTTCGACAAATTGCGAAGGCTTTCGGCAGACCTGAACTACGGGGACTCTTTGCCGTGTCGTTCCTTATGGTCTTTGGTTTCAATTTTTTTACGCAGTTTATTCAAGTTTATTTAATCAAGCGCTTTGATTTTGGCCAAGGCGATATTGGCACCCTGTTCGGCTATCTGGGTTTATGGATTGCATTAACCCAAGGTCTGCTACTCCGTCCGGTTTCTGCTAGGCTATCCCCTGCCCCTATTCTTCGGGTAAGTCTATTGCTCATGGGCCTTGCGGTGATGGGCATGTTGGTCCCCAATCAATCCATTTTTCTTTACGCGATACTCCCTTTGGTAAGCCTGGGACAAGGATTTAGTTCGCCCAATTTATTGTCCTTGATTTCGAACAGAGCCGATCCTTCCGTGCAGGGAGAGATTTTGGGGATAAACCAATCTGTAAATTCCTTTGCACAAATATTCCCGCCGATTATCAGTGGCTTCATCGTCGCCTGGGATATTCAAGCTCCTTTGTTAGTCTCGGGGTCAATTATAGTTCTTGCTTGGTTAACTTTCGTGAGTAATCGCTCACTCAGGCCATGAACCCTCATTATGCCGTACCCCTCGGGTCCTCCTCTTGGATAGGCCTTAACCTCGGTATGTTAGTCATCGTAGTGGGAATTCTGTGGATAAGTCGCAGATGGGATAGGGGGCGTGTACGAAGCTTTGGCAAAAGCATGGCTGCCCTGCTTATCGCCAACATGATAGGAAGGCAGGCGGTTCTTCTTGTCAACGGAGAATGGTCAGCAGCATACAGCCTACCCTTGCAAATGTGCTCCTTCTCGGTGATTTGGGCGGCCATCACCCTATGGAGAGGTCATCAACTAACCTACGAACTCTTAATATTCTGGGGAGCAGGAGCCTTGCACTCCTTTCTGACCCCGGAATTGGACGATGGGCATAGCCTATATAACCATGTGGAATACACGATAAGCCACGCGGGTATTTTAGCCTCCGGTTTTTACGCAACCCTGCGCATGGGTATGGTCCCTAGGCCGTGGAGTTGGTTGCGGGTCCTGGGGATCACCCAACTTGTCCTACCGGTCATCGGCTTGGTGAATTATATGTTGGACTCCAACTACATGTACATTGCAAGCAGACCCCTTATCAACAATCCTTTTCTCATCGGAAAATGGCCTTGGTACATCATCGGTCTGGAATTTGCGGCCTTATTACACTTTGTGTTATTTTACGGAATTCACCGCATTTTTGGTAAATACTATTCGCCAGTAGACTCTCCCTCCGGTTCGGTTTCCTGACGCTTTTTGCGTTTGAACCTGTCCCAGAAACTTCTCTTTTCGACAGGCATATCGTTTTTTTCCTCCACTATCGGGGCCTTTAACTCAACAGCCTCTTGAGATGAGTTTTCTTGCATCGTGCTTTTCTTCCCTTTCCCCTTGGAAATGGTTCCTTTCTTGGTAGATCCCTTTTTACTTGAACCTGTCTTAACGACTTTCTTGGCAGGGGTCTTCTTGGCAGCCTTGACCTTCTTGGGTTTGGGAGGAACAATTCGGCGTAATTCCGATCCCTTGCTATCTGCCTTAGGCCCACTTACCTGTTCATTTTCCCAACCAAAGACCCTTTCGATTCTGGAAACCCTGGTTGGATAAACATCAATTTGGTTGGTCACGTATTTATGGCGTCCGCGTAACAAATGACAATCAGTGCCTACCGTGGAACCGCTGAACCGGGTTTCACCTTTACGTACCCAATAAACAACGCAATAAGGATGATCTTCAAGATTATCAGGCGTGAACTGTTCAAAGAGTCTAAGATTCTTGTATTCTCCGGCCAATTCAGGGAAATTCTCCAACGTAAACACCTTGGCCTCAAAGCGCCCGGCGGTATAATCCATAAACTTATAAATACGCTGAGAGGTCACGCGACCAGGTGGAGATTGAAATTCCTCGTAAATCCAAACGGCGTCAGTGAAATAGTTATCCCATATTTTCACCACATGGCTTTCCACCATTTGAGCACCAGTATCCACTCTGCATTGTTTGATGTTATCAAAATCTCCAACAAACCATTGGGTGAGCAGAATCAAATCCTTGGAGTAGCGAGGCTTGGCCACCTTGCCCGCCTTGCCCGCACTCGGTGGATTTTCAACCGCCTTTTCTTGGAAATGGTTTGCCAATGCGTATTGACTCGTAAGCCACAAGGCAAGCATCAATGGCAAGAAAATAAACCACCTGAGGGAACCTGAATCACGAAAATCGGTTGGGTTCGAATATTCTCTATATGAGGATATCTCCTTGGAGTTGCACATCTTCATGCTGTTAAATTAGCGGGTTCAGAGGGAAAGTTATTTTTTATTGCTTTTGCTTTGTACAATTTTGTGAACAAAACGACCCTAAAATACAAAGCGACAGGCTTCCATGCGCCTTTAGAATTGACTTTTGAGCCAAGATAATTTTCTCACAAATCCAGAACTTGGCATCTGAAGGGCATTCCCGGCCTTCTTGAACTTTGTGTAAAAATCCACGAACTTTGTGAATAATTGCGGCCAAAAATTCTCAATTTTTGAGTAGTCAAAAGGCCGACCCCATAGGTCGGTTTTGTTGGCTTTAACGACCTAATTTCAGCTCATGAACGAACCCATTCTCGTTGAGAATAAAGACCGTTTTGTCCTATTCCCCATTCGGCACAGTGATATCTGGAACTTTTATAAGAAATCCGAAGCTAGCTTCTGGATCGCCGAGGAAATCGACCTAGCCCAGGATTTAAGAGACTGGGAGCACAAACTCAATGCCGATGAGAAGCATTTCATCAAGCATGTTCTCGCCTTCTTTGCGGCTAGCGATGGGATTGTCAACGAGAACCTGGCTATTAATTTCCTGAACGAGGTCCAATACCCCGAGGCAAGATGCTTCTACGGGTACCAGATCATGATTGAGAATATCCACTCAGAGACGTATTCCTTGCTTATTGACACCTATATCAAAGATGCTGCGGAGAAAAATTTCTTGTTTCACGCCATTGATCATATGGATTGTGTCAAAAAAAAGGCCGACTGGGCCTTGCGTTGGATCAGCCGAGGGAGTTTTGCCGAAAGATTAATCGCCTTCGCCGCCGTGGAGGGCATTTTCTTCTCGGGTTCCTTTTGCAGCATTTTTTGGCTCAAAAAGCGTGGCCTCATGCCCGGGCTCAGTTTTTCCAACGAACTGATTAGCCGGGACGAAGGATTGCACAGGGATTTTGCGGCCTTACTCTACACCAAACATCTCAAAAACCGTCTCGACGTAACCCATGTCCACCAAATCATCGCAGACGCAGTCGCCATCGAGAAAGAATTCGTCACGGATGCCTTGCCTGTACGCCTCATCGGGATGAACGCTGACCTTATGTGCCAATACATCGAGTACGTGGCCGATCACCTCTTGGGGGCTTTGGAATTACCCAAACTCTATAACGCAACGAACCCTTTTGATTTCATGGAATTGATTTCCATGGAAGGCAAAACCAACTTTTTCGAAAGAAGGGTGGGCGAGTACCAAAAGGCCGGGGTGTCCGGTGACCGGGGTCAAAGCGGCTTTACTACCGACGCGGATTTCTAAAGCCACCGAATCCTACTACGCTTAACCTGATCGCTTCCGCATTCCTATACCGTTCACCTCTTTTACCCCCAAATTATCAGCCCATGCAAGTCATCAAAAGAGACGGTCGTAACGAAGAGGTCAAATTCGACAAGATCACGACCCGTATTGAACGACTTTGCTACGGTCTGGATCCCCGGCATATTCAACCGGTTGAGGTGGCCAAGAAAGTCATTAACGGATTGTATGACGGGGTCAGCACAGTACAATTAGACGATCTGGCCGCAGAAACAGCGGCGTCCTTAACAGCCGCTCACCCGGATTATGCGGTCTTGGCTGCCCGCATTGCGATTTCCAACTTGCATAAGGAGACCAAAAAGTCTTTTAGCGAAACGATGCGGGATCTTCACCGCTACATCGATCCGGTGACCGGTACCCCTGCAGCCTTGATTGCGGACGATGTCATGTCCGTGATTGACGCCCATGCCGAGGCCTTGGATTCTGCTATCATCTACTCGCGCGATTTTGAATACGATTATTTTGGGTTCAAAACTTTGGAGCGCTCCTACCTCCTCAAAATCGACAGCAAGGTAGTGGAAAGGCCTCAGCATATGCTCATGAGGGTATCCGTGGGCATCCACAAGGAGAACATCACCTCCGTTCTCGAAACCTACGAATTGCTCAGCGAACGTTGGTTCACCCATGCGACGCCCACCCTGTTCAACGCGGGAACGCCCAAACCTCAGCTTTCAAGCTGCTTTCTCCTCACCCTGCAGGAAGATTCCATCGATGGCATCTACAATACCCTCAAACAAACCGCCAAAATCTCGCAAAGTGCGGGCGGCATCGGTTTAAGCATCCATAACCTGCGGGCGACCGGCTCCTACATCAAAGGCACCAACGGAACCTCCAACGGAATTGTTCCAATGCTTCGGGTTTTCAACGATACCGCCCGCTACGTGGACCAAGGTGGCGGAAAACGCAAAGGCTCCTTTGCCATTTACTTAGAACCTTGGCATGCCGACATTTTCGACTTTCTCGAACTCAAGAAAAACCACGGCAAAGAAGAGTTGAGGGCCAGGGATCTGTTCTATGCCCTATGGATCCCGGATTTGTTCATGAAGCGCGTGGAAGAAAATGCCGAGTGGTCTTTGTTTTGTCCAAACGAGGCTCCAGGATTGCACGACACCTGGGGGGAGGAATTTGAGAGGCTCTATCTCCGTTATGAGCAAGAAGAACGAGCTCGCAAATCCATCAAAGCGCAAGACCTATGGTTCGCCATTTTAGAATCTCAGATCGAAACCGGCACGCCGTACATGCTCTACAAAGATGCCTGCAACCGCAAAAGCAACCAACAAAACTTGGGCACGATTCGGTCCAGTAATCTCTGCACCGAAATTGTAGAATATACCTCGATGGATGAAATCGCTGTATGTAATCTGGCCTCCATTGCCCTTCCTCGATTTATCCATGCGGATCTGCGTTTTGATCATCAGCAGCTTTTTGAAATCACCAAAACCATCACCCGTAATCTTAACCAAATTATTGATGTCAATTATTATCCGGTTCCTGAAGCCCAAAGATCCAACTTCAGACACCGGCCTATTGGGATTGGCATTCAGGGTTTGGCGGACGCATTCATTATGATGCGTTACCCCTTTGATTCACCAGAGGCAGCTCAACTCAATAAAGAAATTTTTGAAACCATTTATTTCGGAGCGATGACAGCCTCCATGGAATTGGCCTGTGAACATGGACCGTACGAGACGTACGAAGGCTCGCCAGTTTCCAAAGGGATATTCCAATACGATATGTGGAATGTCCAACCGAGTCCGCGCTGGAATTGGACCGAACTCAAGGCAAAAGTTGCCCAAAATGGGGTGCGTAACAGCCTTTTGCTCGCCCCCATGCCTACCGCATCCACCAGTCAAATCCTCGGGAATAACGAGTGTTTTGAGCCCTACACCTCCAACCTTTACAGCCGTCGAGTACTCAGCGGTGAATTTGTAGTGGTTAACAAACATTTGTTACGGGATCTCATTGAATCAGGAATTTGGTCGCTGAACCTCAAAAACAAAATCATCGCCCAAAACGGTTCGATTCAAAACATTCCTGAAATCCCGGATACCCTCAAGGCTCTCTATAAAACCTCTTGGGAAATTAGCCAAAAGGCCATTATCGACATGGCCGCCGATCGAGGCGCCTACATCTGCCAAAGCCAGTCGATGAACATTTTCATGCCCAATGCTAATTTTGCTAAACTAACTTCCATGCATTTTTATGCGTGGAAAGCAGGCCTCAAAACAGGCATGTACTACCTGCGCACCAAGGCGGCTGTCAATGCAGTTAAATTCACCTTAGATCAAGACGCCAACCAAGAAGTATCCACCTCTAGCGTAGCTCAACAAGTCGGGATTGCCCAACCGGTTCATAGCGGCTCAGGATTACAGAACTCCATCTCCGCCGCCCCCTTTGCTATGCAACCCAAACTGCCCGTTTCTGCGCCCATCACCCAAGCGATGCTTAGCAAGGAAGACGCCCTTGCGCAAATTACATGTTCTTTGGATAATCCAGACACCTGCGAAGCCTGCGGTTCGTAGGTCCATGCTGCTTCGGATAGTTACCCAGGGTAGCCCACTCTACTTAGAGCGTTTCCTATAAAGTAGCCCACTCTACTTAGAGCGTTTCCTATAAAAAGGCCTCTTGCCTCCCTTTCCCCAGCCTTGACCTTTGCCTTCATTCTTGGCAATAGGGCCCGACCAGCCGCATAGAGGCCTTTCGGTCCACGAAAGCACGCGGCCAACAAGATCTTCAATACGCTTCCAACGACGAAGATCCATGGGATTCACCAACGTGATGGAGCGCCCATTGCGTTCAGCCCTTCCTGTCCTGCCAATGCGGTGAACATAATCCTCAGGATCAGAAGGCACATCGTAATTGATGACCAAATCAATGTTGTCCACATCAATCCCCCGCGAAAGAACATCCGTGCCGACCAACACTGGCAATCTGCCCGCCTTGAACCCTCGCATCAATTCTTCTCGGGCCTGCTGCTCCAAATCAGAATGAAATGCTTCGTTAACCACCCCTGATTTACGCAAAGTTTGATGGAGTTGCTTGACTTTGTCCTTGGAGGAACAGAATATAAGAGCCGAACGAAAAGGAAATTCTGCGAGCAACCCTAGCAAAACCTCCAACTTTCGGTCATCCATAACTTGATAGGCTATTTGCTCAATTTTATCCGCAGGCCGTGAGACTGCAATGCTAACCTGGGCAGGATCCTTCAAAATCGAATTAGCCAATTGGCGAATACGGTCCGGCATAGTTGCTGAGAACATCAAAGTCTGCCTTTCCTTAGGAAGTCTCGCCACAATTCTCATGATATCTTCCAAAAATCCCATATCGAGCATGCGATCAGCCTCGTCCAAAATCAGATAACGTAATCGATCGAATTCAAAGTTTCCAGTTGCCATAAACGACCACAAGCGGCCAGGGGTAGCAACCACCAAGTCAGCCCCTTGACGTAAGGCTTTCTGCTGCTGATCCCACAAGGCGCCATCGCCACCCCCATAAATGGGAATGGATGAAATCGGACTGAAATAAGATAACCCCTCGATTTGCTGGTCAATCTGCAAAGCCAATTCCCTGGTCGGGGTCAAAATAAGGGCGCTCAAATGCCTGTCGTCCAAAGCAATCAAATGATCAATGAGGGGCAACACAAAGGCTGCGGTCTTCCCCGTACCGGTCTGTGCACAGGCGATAAGATCTCTACCCTCCAGAATGAGGGGAATGGCCTGCTCTTGAACAGGACTAGGCTTTCGAAAGCCCATAACCGCAAGGCCGTCCAAAACATCCGGGTGCAGGCCAAAGCGGTCAAAACCGATTTCTTCACTCATTTCGGGGCCGAAGGTACGGACCTTGTGCAGCGAATACCTTCCGATTCATTATGAAAACGCCCAATAGCATAGGCTTTGACGCCTGCTTGTTCAAGAATCATCTCCACTTTGGCCGCAGCAGAGGGATGCACCGCGATCATCAGGCCTCCGTTGGTTTGAGGATCGCATAGCCAGGCGAAGTCAGACCCTTCCATGCCGTGAATCCGCGCTTCCACATAGTTCCAATTTCGATAACATTGGTCGGGTAATATATTTTTCTCCAAATAATGTTCTAGTCCCACCAAGAGAGGAACATGATCAGTCCATAAATCCACCCCAGTAGCAGGCTCTAACATTTCCAACAAATGCCCCAACAACCCGAATCCAGTAAGGTCGGTCATGGCATGAACTTCCTCCAAAAAAGCCAACGTCGCCCCCGATCGATTGACCACCGACAATTGTTCCAACAAACCGTAGTAATCCGGGGTCTCCAAAACGCCCTTTCGTAAAGCTGCCGCCATAATCCCGGAACCCAACGGCTTCGTCAGATACAAAAAATCACCTGGTCTTGCTCCTCGATTGGTTTTGAGATGCTCCGCCTCCACCAAACCTTGAACCGATAATCCAAAAAAAGGCTCTTCTGAAACAATACTATGACCACCCGCCAAAGGCACCCGTTCTTCCGTACAAAGGTCCTGGGCCCCACGCATCACCTCCGCAGCAGATTCCAGGCCCAATTCCTGCACAGGCCATGCCAACAAGCCCAAGGCCAAACAAGGTCTTCCACCCATAGCGTAGATATCGCTTAAGGCATTAGCGGCGGCAACTCTCCCGAAATCGTAAGGATTATCCACTACTGGACTGAAAAAATCTGCCGTAGATAACAATAATTGATTCGTACCGGGAATCCGAAGCGCTGCGGCATCATCTGCATGTTCAAACCCAACCCTTAACTCAGCATATTCAGGCCGCTCAAGTCCTGCTAGAAGGGTCTTTAGTTGGGCCGGTGGCATTTTGCAACCGCAACCCGAGGCTTTAGCCCACTGCGTCAGACGAGCTTTGTCCTTGGGGGCATTGTTCATGGGACAGGATTTTCCACAGAGGAATCTGAAAGAATTGGGAACACTCTGGCTGAGGTTTTTCGCAATAAATTGACCAGTCGAGAACCTTCCGCATCGGTCTGCAAATCCACGACGCATTGAGAACAAGGACGTTGCAAGAACGCATGCTGATAAGTTTGATCGTAGTACAACAAGGCAAGTTTTGCAGCAGATTTCAAATCACCTTGATCCAGAAAATCCAAGGCTTGCCGGCAATTTTGGGGACCCATTTTACGTTCGATTTTGAGAAAGGCCCATCGCAATCCTTCAATGTCCTCTTGGCCATAAGATTTCAACAAGTGCTGCATACGAAAGTTCGAGCTCCTCAGCATTCGAAAATAAGGTGCCTTATGCATGGACTCGTATAGCGGTGAGGGAATATGAACCTTGCCGATCTGCCGGCTCTCGCTTTCAACCCATATCGGTAGTCCGGAATTCATCCGTCCCAGTTCATCCGCTAAAAGATTCATAAAATGTTCCTGACTCGGTTGAGGACCCTGTCCAAGATCACCAAAGGCAGAACCCAAATGGGAGGCTAATCCCTCCAAGTCCAAAACCTGCTCTCCGACCTCCTGCAGTTGCCTCAATACGGCTGTTTTGCCGGAACCTGTGCTCCCGCCAACAACCCGCCAATTCCAAGGTACGGCCCATAGCGGTTCCATCCTTTGCCGCCAAGCCTTGTACCCTCCTGGATATCGGAGGACCGGGTAATCAGCCTGCTTGATGAGCATTTCCATGCCCAAGGAACGTTGGCCACCTCGCCAGCAATAGACCTTCCAAAACCGTCGACCGAGGCCGGCCAAATCCTCCTTTGCCCCTGGCTCAATGCCCACCTTAGCCGAAAGGGTATGGATGGCCTTCAATAAATTCGGTACCTTGGGGCCCACATATAACCAAGCCAAGTCCAAGGCCTCTTTAGGCCCTCTTTCCTTGAAACAGTGGCCTACCTGATGCCGCTCGTTAACGGTAAAAAGGGGTAAGGAATAGGCTCCTGGGATATGTCCCTGAGCGTATTCGGCTGGTGAACGGACATCCAACCATAAGCCATCGTGGGCGGGATCTTGGATTGCACTCGCCATTAGGCCAAATTAAAGCTAAAAAATACTTAACTTTGAAAACTTTTTTTGTTTTCAAAGTTTCTATAAATTCGCGCCTTGTTATGTCTCTAGCTCCAAACCACATCACGACCATCCGGGATTTGTTCTTTCGATACGGGCTCAAAAGCATGACGATGGACGAGCTTGCCCGGCAATTGGGCTGCTCCAAGAAAACTATCTATGAACAATATCCTGATAAGAAAATCCTAGTCCATGCCGTTTTGGGGGGATTCCTGAATGAACATCGGAGCGAAATGGCGGCCTTGGATCAAAAGGCCAACAATGCCATTGAGAAACTCATAAGCATGGCGGCAATCGGTTTCCAAAAAATGAAAAACCTCACTCCCACCATATTGTTTGACCTCCAGAAAACCTATCCCGAACTTTGGATGGAACTGGAGCGTTACCGCCAAGAAGAAATAGTAGGGATCTTCAAACGACTCATCAAACGAGGGCAACAAGAAGGCCTGTTTCGGCAGGAGATCGACCCTGCTATCGTGAGCATCATGCACCTTCAACATACCAATTTGTTGTTGGACCCCATAGTTTTCGGTGACCTTAATCGCCCCTTGGCAACCATCTTTCATAACATCATAGAGGTGTTCGTGTGCGGTATTGCCACGCCCAAAGGTCTCCAGCTTTGGAACACCGCCAAAGTGCAAATGAAACTTCGATTTTAATCCCATTTCCTTATTCCCTCTATCAGTATATGCATCTCTTATTCAAGCACTTTCATCCAATATTTGCGATGGTCATCGCGCTGGAGATCTTGGGCCTTGACTTCCATTGTCAGGAGACCAAAGCGCAAACACCAGGCCTCAACAAATTCTCCCTTTCAGCGGCTATACAGTACGGAATTGACCACCACACGGCTTCATTGAACGCAAGCGATGACATCACCGCATCCAAAGCCCGAATACGGGAAATCGGCTCCATAGGTCTACCTCAACTCCGATCCTCTTACGGCCTAACGGACAATTTCATCATCCAAAAAGTAATCATTCCGAACGGAAGATTGTTCAACCCAGATGCACCTCCAGGGCCGGTAGCTCTTGAATTTCAACCTCAATACGGAGGCAATGCCAACCTTACCCTAAACCAATTACTCTTTGACGGATCCTATCTCATAGGTCTGAAAGCTGCGCAAACTATTTCTCAAATCGCGACCAAAAGTCGGGAGATGACCTACGCTCAAATTTCTGAAAATATCCAGAAGGCGTATTACGGGGTTTTGGTTGGCCAACACCGGGTGAATTTATTGGAAGCAAGTATGGTCCGATTGGATTCGGGATTGCAGGAAATGAAAATAATGTTGGATAATGGCCTCATTGAGCGATTGGACGTTCAACGCGTTGAATTGCAGCGAAATCAGTTGGTAACCGAAACTGCCAAAATTGGTCAACTTCGGATCCTTGCACTCCAATTGCTCAAATTTCAGATGGGCTATCCTATGGAGGATACCCTTGTGCTGAGCGACCAGCTTGAAGACATTCCTGTCATTACCAATGAAGCCATGCCCCCTGTTTACAACGATTTTCAATCGTTTAAAGCCAGACCAGAAGCCGGCCTGTTGGAACTGCAAATTAAAGGCAACGAATTTGAAATTAAAAATTTGCAAGCGGGCTACCTCCCATCCGTTGGTTTACAAATCCAAAGAGGAGCCTTGGCGGGTGCTAGCAAATTCAACCAAGTCCTTAATCCAGGCGTAAATTGGTTCGCCTACGGATCCATTGGTGTTGGAGTGAATTGGAGTCTTTTCGATTCTTTTAACAAAAGATACAAGATTCAGCAAAAACGCATCGAAAAGATTAAAAACGAAAGATTGCTTTTCCAATTTCTTCAAAGCTCCAGGCTACAGCAAGACCAAGCGCTGATCGGGATCCGAAACGCCATTGCATCCCTCAAGCAACAAATCAGAAATCAAGACCTCAGCCGCGAAATTTTAAACACAACTCGCATCAAATACCGTGAAGGTGTTGGCTCCAACCTCGAAGTCATTCAGGCCGAAGCCGGTTACCGCGAAGCACAGGCCGCCTATTTCAACAGCCTCTATGATTACTACATTGCCAAAGTCGATTACCTCAAAGCCAGTGGCAAACTTACCGCTAACAACGAATAAATTTTTATTCCAAATCCGATATGAAATTTAAATCTCCTGCCAACTCCCAACGCATCCTCCTCGGATTTTTCTTGGGACTCTCCATCGGCCTTTTGACCTCTTGTGGGGGGCAAAAAGCAAGCGACCCCGCCACCCGGCTCAAGGAACTTCAAGCCGAACAAGCCCGAATAAACGCTGAAATTCAAAAAGTCCAGCAAGAACTTCGCCAAACCGGTCAAGTATCCGGTGAGCCCTTCGCTTCTAAAGCCAAATTAGTCCAGACTTTGACCCTTGAGGAAGATTCCTTTCGTACCTGGGTTGAAGTCCAAGGAACCGTAGACGCCCGTCAAAGCATCGAGGTCACCGCCGAAAGCATGGGTGTGGTGCGTAACATCAAAGTGAAGGAAGGCCAAAAAGTAACCAAGGGTCAAGTCCTTGCTGAATTGGATCAAACTGTCCTGCTCCAAAGCATCGAGGAAATCAAAGGGCAATTGAACTTTGCTCAACAATTGTACACCAAACAAGCCAACCTGTGGCAACAAAACATCGGCTCTGAAGTCCAGTACCTCAACGCCAAGAACCAAAAAGAAAGTTTGGAGCGGCGTTTGGCTACCGTTCAATCCCAATTGGACATGACCCGCATCAAGGCCCCGGTCAGTGGCACCGTCGATCAGGTTTACCTCAAGCTGGGCCAATCGGCAGCCATGGGCATGCCGGCTGTTCGCGTTGTCAATTTTGACGACCTACGGGTCATCACCGATCTTTCCGAAAGCTATGTGAACCGCGTGCGCGAAGGGGCCACGGTTGAACTGGAATTCAAAGACCTAAACTTGAGTGCCCTGGGCCGTATTGCTTACGTTGCCCGTTCCATCAACCCCCTTAACCGAACCTTCCGTGCCGAGGTTCCCCTGAACAACCGAAGCGGATTGTACCGGCCCAACATGATTGTGGGCATGAAAATCAATGATTACAGCACCAACAAAGCCATCAAAATACCGGTGAATCTGTTGCAAAACTCCGAAGAAGGTGCTTTTGTGATGATCGCCAAAGGCGAAGGGGCAAACCTCAAAGCCACCCGTGTCAGTGTCAGCCCTGGCCGCTCCAACGGAATCGAAACCGAAATCCTTCAAGGTCTCCAGGTCGGAGACCGCATCATCACCACCGGTTACAACGACCTCAACGACGGACAAGCGATTACCCTGCCATGAGCCCATTCAAAGAATTTAAGCCCACCAGCTGGGCCATTGACAACCGGATTACGGTCTTTATTTTGACGGTTATTATAACACTCGCTGGTTTATCGGTTTACAATTCTATCCCCAAGGAACAATTTCCGGAGGTCGTCGTCCCCACCTTCTTTGTAACCACCGTTTATCCAGGAACTTCTCCCGCCGATATGGAGAACCTGGTGACCAAACCCCTCGAAAAGCAGTTGGGGACCCTGTCCGGGGTCAAGAAAATGACCAGCAATTCCCAACAGGACTTTGCCAATGTGGTGGTGGAATTTGGAACCGAGGTTTCGGTCGCTGCCGCCAAACAAAAAGTTAAAGACGCAGTCGACAAAGCCCGAACCAATTTACCCCAAGACCTGCCCCAGGATCCACGGGTTATGGAACTGGATATTTCGGAGATTCCCATCCTTTTTGTAAATATTTCCGGGCCTTTTGACCTGGACCGACTCAAGAAATACGCCACCGATCTCAAAGACCAAATTGAGGATGTCCGTGGAATTAACCGGGTCGATATGGTGGGTGCCTTGGATCGTGAAATTCAGGTGGACGTGGATATGTTCAAATTACAAGTCGCCAAAATGACCATGGACGATATCGAACGAACGGTACGCTTTGAGAACATGACCATGTCCGGCGGCAACATCAATACCGGCGATAAGCAACGGAGCATCCGAATCCTCGGTGAGTTCCAATCGGTAAGTGAATTGGAGAACCTGGTGGTCACCTCCATGAACGGCTCTTCCGTCTTTCTAAAAGATATCGCCACGGTAACCAACGGTTACAAGGACAAGCAAAGCTATGCACGCTTGAACGGCCAAAAGGTGATCACCCTAAACGTAATCAAACGATCCGGCGAGAACTTGATTCAAGCTTCAGACGACATCAACGCATTGATCGCCGAGACCAAAGCGGCTCTGCCTAGCAACCTCAAAATCACGATTTCCGGCGATCAAAGTCGGGTCACCCGCAACACTGTCAACGACTTAACCAATTCCATTATCATCGGTTTTGTCTTGGTGACCTTGATGTTGATGTTCTTCATGGGTACCACCAACGCCATGTTCGTCGGGTTGTCGGTACCGGTCTCTTCTTTCTTGGCCTTTATGTTCATGCCCAGCTTGGGATTTACGATGAACATGATTGTCTTGTTTGCTTTACTGATGGCCTTGGGCGTCATTGTAGACGATGCAATTGTTGTTATTGAGAACACCCACCGACTCTTTGACCGTGGCCGAAGAAACATTGTTACCGCTGCCAAAATGGCGGCGGGAGAGGTTTTCTTGCCGGTACTGGCCGGGACTTTAACCACCGTGGCTCCCTTTATGCCGCTGGCCTTTTGGGGCGGCATTGTCGGTAAATTCATGTACTTTTTGCCGGTAACCCTCATTTTAACCCTCATTTCGTCGCTGTTGGTGGCCTACATCATCAACCCTGTTTTTGCTGTTCAGTTCATGAAGCCGGAGCCTGAAACCCCCGAGGAAATTCAAAAAGATCGCGTTCGGTCCCGTCGTACCCTCATCATCACCTCTTCTGGGTTGGGCGTTTTGGGAACCCTCTTGCATCTAGCAGGTTCCACCGGCCTGGCGAATTTTGTTTATTTTATCGTTCCGTTGTTATGGCTCAATCGT
>VHAW01000008.1 GCA_016872225.1 Sphingomonadales bacterium
GTCTGGGGTGGGTTTCTCGATGCGACACTATTTTTAAAAATGCATGTTACAACCATAGTCGCCTTATTCCGTTTTTGGTCACTGCCGCGGATGTGACTCCCCCGCTTTTCGGCAAGCAGTCCAGAATTTTCAACATTAGGATGCGTAACCTTCCCGCGCTCCCAGCACCAGAATTTGTGGCTGTTTCTGTAGGGGTAGAAAACGATCGTGTACGCTTGTTTTTCAAATCTCGAATTGATACAGTCACTATCGACCCGTTAGATAGTCTTAACAATATTTTGGATTTACGCGGTCTCAATGCGGCACAACTCAGGGCTAAATCAGTCAACCGAAGGATAAACTCTTTTAACTCGTATCAGGTTTATCGCAGTAATTTTCCTGCAGGTCCCTGGGTTTTGGTTCCTAACGGTTCCATTACCGACCCTTTTGCCAATACGTTTGATGATACCGATCCTGCCTTGCGGTTAAGGGACAGGGATTATTATTACAAGATCCTCACTTTAAGTGGTTGTGATATTAATCTTCGATTTAGCGAGAGTATTGTGATCAAAACGATTGGAGGCGCTTATACCAACGATAAAACGAATCTTAGAGGGGTTCTCGTCTGGGATACCATGGGTATTGCAAATAGCCAGTACCTTTTGGATACCACCCAAATTCAAGAACGTCAGCCTGCGGCCTTAGTATGGGACTCGCTTAAAGTGGTTAGTGGAATCCCTAGGATTGATTCTACTTTACCCTTTTTATTTTGCAACGATAGTTTGAATTACCGTGTAGGTGTCTATGACAATGGCACAGGTTTTCCCGATACAATATATTGGAGCCGTTGGATAGGCGCTCGTTTTATTCTACCTGATCCTTTAAGAATAAAGTATGTTTCTGTGGATACAAGTGGAATTGGGGATACTTTAAAAGTCGCTTGGTATCCGGAGGTGGACACTTTAAGAGATTTTGTTGAATTGAGGTTTTTTCCGGTTGTTCCGGGATCACCTCCATTAGCCACTTTGGTGAATCGAAACCCTGTAACGCTTGAATTAGATTCAACTTTCCGGGGATTTGTAGGTCTTAGTGCATCGGATCCTAATTTTCAAGCAATTATCTTGAACGCTCTTGATACCTGTCTCAATCCAGGAGAACGATCCGAGGAGCATCGGGTGGTGAATGTGGAGGCGGTCGCAGACCCTTGCCTCAATAAAATTAATTTGTCATGGCGCGAGTACGAGGGGTGGAATGATTTGTTACATTATTTAGTTTATCGCAGGGAAGATCCGGATAGGCCTTGGCAGCTTCTGGATACCGTCACGGGTAGCACTTATGATGATATTGATACTGCTCTTGAATTAGGTAAAACTTACCGATACTTTTTGGTAGCGCAAAATCAAAGGGGGTTTGAGTCTTTTTCGAATATGGATACTGCTTTGTATGATGTTCCCAAACCCACATTTTCATATTTAGAATCAGCCTCTGTGGATACAGTATCCTTCGACAAGGTGCATATTCGATTCAATATCCCTCAGGAGGCATCCATCGGGCGATTAGAGCTTTATCGAAAGGATGGTGTAGGCGGGAATTTCAGGCTCATCGATACCTTGTCCAGTCCCACCGCGGCGATAGGTTCCGTTGGGCCATATTGGCTGTACACCTACACCGATCTTTCGGCTAGGCGACCACAAGAAATCGTATACACCTATAAAGTCCATGTATACGATGTGTGTTATTTGATTTCGGATACCTCCAATGAATTTTCGTGCTTGCAGATTCGTGCGGGTTTACCCGAGAATTATACCAACGTTTTGTTGTGGGATAGGCTTGTGCATTATATCAGTTACGACAGCATTGCAAGGGGGCGCAATCGCGGTGGGGTTGTGGATAGTTTTACGATTTATAGAGACGTAGTTTACACCGGTGGCTTAGCCAATTATACCGCGTTGCCACTCAGGATGACTGGACTGCTACCAATATGGAAGCCTCTTTACGAGTATAGTGACCGTGTGGATAACTTGCCCACGGATGAGGGTTTGTTTGACTATTATGTGGTTGCTGTCGAAAAGGATAATCCCTGGGAATTTGTGGGACGTAGTGCTTCCAACAAGGTTCGGCTCAGGCAGGAGCCAAGGATTTTTGCGCCAACCGGTATTCTGGGAGGCTCAGGGAGTAATGGGGAATTCCGCCCGGCTTTCAACTACAACATTGTCGACGACAGTAGTTATTTTCTCAAAATCGTAAGCCGCTGGGGCAAGGTAATTTTGGAGACCAAAGATTCAAACTTGGGTTGGAAAGGATACATAGGAGATGTGCAGGAGGAGGGCAGTGAACGTGCACTTCAAGACACTTATATCTATCAGGTGCAGTTCCGGGGCGCTGATAACAATTTATACAAACTCAAGGGGAACTTAACCTTGATCTGGAAGGACTGATGCAATTTCTTCCAGTTCATCGTACCAATTTTGACCATACCGCCTGATCAAGGCATCCTTAACAAATTGGTATAGGCGAATGCCGCCTTGGCCTTGGGGTTGGCATGCCGAAGCGCAAATATTCCAACGGTGGTAATGTAGGGCTTCGCCGGTATGAAGCTTGTTGACCCGAATAGGATAGAGGTGGCAGGATATAGGCTTACGAAAATGGGATTGCCCCTGTTTCCAAGATTTTTCGATGCCGCATTTCCAAACGCCTACGGCATCCTTGTATGCAAAGACGCATGCTCGCCCTCCCAGAGTTTGGGTAACGGGTTCACCTTCCGGGTCTCTTTCGAAAAAGCCCTGGTTTCGGATTTGATTGACAGCCTCTGGCGGTAGGAACGGTAGAATGTGTTCAAGATTTTTTTGCAGGATTCCTAACTCCTCTTCTTCGAGTGGTGCACCCAGCTCGCCTTCTTCGCAACAAGCTCCTTTGCACAGGGCAAGAGAGCATACAAAATATTCGTCCAAAATATCTTTGGAAATAAGTACGCCTTGATGTTCAAATATCATAGAATTTTTGTTGGGTTGAGGGCATAGCAACGGGGGATGGTTCAGAACGCTTCGTTGACCTCGAAATATACACCGGTCTGACCATCTGCTGTGCGTGCATAATCAATTCTCAACAACGTACCCGCTGAAGGGTTGGGCAATAAACGAATTCCGCATCCCCAGGATTGCAAGGGCATACATGTGACGGTTGATTTCCAGGTTTCCCCGCTTTGTCCTGTACCCAGGTACAGGTTCCACCCCAATCGAGTTCCCCACATTCCCCTTAGCTCATTCTCCACCGCCCATAGGTTTAAATTCCGGGAATAGCCTCTGAAATAGCCTCGTAACAAATTATCGCCTCCCAGAGCTGGCATTTCCCGAAAGGAGACCCCTTGGCCAGCGCTGTGCAAAAAGAGCCGGTATGCCCAAACGATATCGTCCAATGGGCCCTTAGGATTTTGCCGATACCGAAGGGGTTGGTATTGCCGAAAATCAAGGTTCCATTGATGGTAATCAGGGTTATGGTTCGGTAAACGGGGGTGAACCCGGTAGCCCAATTCGTACCAATGCCCTTTTCGAGGGTTTACTAATTGTAAGCGGGTATCGTGAACCCAACGAGCGCCTATGCCAATGGTGGTATGGCCCTCATAGCCGGGAGGTTTTATCCATTGACGTGATATGGGGTCTTCTTTCCAATCGACCTGGTACATGGAATTTACGCGTAATACAGGACCAAAGAAATTGGACGTGAAGCCTAAACGCGTGAGCAGAGTCGCATGAAAATTGACGGTTTCAAACCGGTATTGGATATATTCCGTAGGGCTAACACAAGGCCCTAAATCGTAATAACGATCAAAGAAATTGCGCCACCCCAAATTCCACTGAATGACATGACGATCATTTCCCACCGAAAGCAATCCCGATTGGGTAACGATCCATTGCTTGCGTTGGGTATAAGCCCCAGCCACACTTATTTGGGATTTGCGCAGGAATGGGTCCTTGTTGAGTTGCGTTGCATAGAATACCCCGCCACCAGCCATAATCCCGGTTTCGGGCGATCGAGCAAGGACTGGCGATGGAAGAACATTGGAATTGGATAAATTCACAATTCTTTGGTAAAGACAGGGTCGGTTGCTAAGGACTGAATCCGTAGGAGATTGGCCTGGTTGAGGATGCGAATTTTCTTGATGAGGAAGGGGGGTGTATCCTTGATGATGAGACGCCGTCCCAAAGAAGGACAAACCAAGGAGGAGAAGAGGGATAGGCATGCTAATCCATGAATTTCGGAGGCTCCCAACGGTAGGTAATCTGGAACTTACCCTGGTCTTCCACTCGGTCTTTGCGAAGGATGACCAAATGGCAGTTGCCCAAAGGTGCTCCAAGGCCTCCTGTCAGTTCATGGGCCCAATTACTAAGTCCGTTGTTATGGGCGATGATCATAAGGGGTATTTCGTCGCTATAGGTGAGGAGTTCGCTCGCCAACCTTTGGGACTCTGCCTGATACAGCCACTCAGGGTATTGGATGAAATCTTCCGAGGAATTGGCGTAACCAGATGGAGTCCATGGTATTCCATAAGTTAGGGTTTGTCGGGTACGCAAGGATGGGCTGCACCAGATTTTGGGACAGACCCCACCGATAAGTTTTAGGACATCGGGGACGGTTTCAGCCAACGCCGCACATTGCCGAAGGCCTTTGGGATGTAGGGGCCTGTCGATATCCGGCATTGCCCCCTCTGATTGAACAGCTTTGGCATGTCGAAGCAAGATGATCACCATAAATGGGGGAAAGGTAGAACGCAAAACCTAACTTTGGGAATGCGCTTTGTTGATATACCGGGCCAGCAAGGGGTCAAAGGGATGCTTCAGGGAGGCTTTGCTTCCGGCAAGATGGCCCATGCTTTGTTGTTGACGGGTCCGGAAGGTTGTGGTAAACTGCCCTTGGCCATGGCCTATGCCTCGTTGTTGCTTTGCCATCAACCGGTTGAGAACGACGCGTGCGGTGTTTGCCCGGCTTGTCTCAAGGTCGGTAAATTGATACACCCGGATTTGCACTTTGTTTTTCCGGTGATCAACCAAGGGGGGGATTCGGAAAAGAACTCGACCGATCATTGGATTCAGGATTTCCGAAGAGCCTTTTTGGAACAACCTCATATGGAATTCGAGAATTGGAGGTTGGCCATGAATGCGGATCATCGACAGGCCAATATTTCCAGAGCTGAATGTTACAATATTCTATCCAAGCTGGGACTTTCGGCCTTTGAGGGCCGATATAAAGTGGTGATTCTTTGGTTGGCGGAATTCCTCGGGGATGCCGGAAATTTACTGCTCAAAATTTTGGAAGAGCCGCCCGATCAGACGGTTTTCATTTTGGTCAGTGCCGAACCCGAACAAATTCTAATGACCATCCGATCCCGTGTTCGGTCTATTCGAATCGGGCCGATGGATTCTGAATCTATTCGATTGGCTTTGTTGGGGATGGATGTCCAAGAACAAAGAGCAGCCATGGCCGCTTTGGCATGCGGAGGGAATTTTCATAGGGCTTTGTGCATGATGAGTGAGGAGCCTTTTGAGAACAGTGTCCGTTGGACTGGGTTGATGCGTCTGGCCTATTCAGGCCATCAATCCGAGATCATCCAGTGGGTAAACCAAAACAGTGAATTAGGGCGAGAACCTCTTAAATCACTTCTCGATTACGGGCTTCATATTTTGCGGGAATGTTATTTGTATCGGGAGATCCAACGTGATCCGCGAAGCCTCCGCGAAGATGAAAAAGAATTTGTGCACAAATTTTCGCCTTTTGTAAGCGCCATAGCCTTGTCCGCGATGCAAACTGCCTTGGAAAAAGCAGCCTATCGCTTGGAACGTAATGGGCATATTCGATTGGTCTTGCACAACCTCTATTTTGACCTCCAGGAGGCCTTGGTTTCCGAAAGACGCCGCATGGCCAAAGCCTCTGCGCCTCAGGCCCGGCGTTCCACCAAGGAGGCGATTCTTCAATTTCCAATGCCTTAGGGTTTGTCCGTATCTTCGCACAGAGACTATTGATATCAAAAATGGGATGTGGCACTTGTAGTGGAGGGTCTTGTACCCCGCAAGGGTGTGGAAGCCAGGGGCATTGTGCAAGCGGTGGATGCAACCGCTTCAATGCCTACGATTGGCTTTCGGATTTGCCTGCAGAGGCAGGTCCTGCTGCGGAACCCGAATGGGTTGAAGTGAGGTTCAAGGCCAACCGCAAGGAGTTTTTTGTAAACGCCTCCAAGACTCCGTTATACCCTAACGAATGGGTAGTGGTGGAAGCCAAAAACGGTTACGACATGGGCCAGGTCACCCTTAAAGGCGAATTGGTGCGCCTCCAAATGCGAAAGCGCAATGCCCTTGTCGATGCTCAAAAAACCCGTAAGATTTTTCGCAAAGCCAACGAGGCGGAGAGAGAACGGCTTCATGGACTGCGTACCCGCGAGATGGATGTTATCATGCGTGCACGCAATGTCGTGGACCATATGCGCTTGAATATGAAGGTCACCGATGCAGAATATCAAGCCGATGCTTCCAAAGTATTTCTCTATTATACCGCTGAACAGCGTGTTGATTTCAGGGAATTGGTTCGGAAACTTGCGGAGACATTGCAGGCGAGAGTAGAGATGCGGCAAATCAACCCCCGACAGGAAGCAGCCCGCTTAGGCGGTTTGGGGGTATGTGGCCGTGAATTGTGTTGCAGCACTTGGCTTACCGACTTTAAGCCGGTATCTTCCAACGCTGCTCGCTATCAACAACTTTCCATTAACCAGATCAAACTTTCTGGCCAATGCGGTCGTCTCAAATGCTGCCTCAATTATGAGTTGGACACTTATCTGGACGCGCTCAAGGATATTCCGCGTGGTGTTCGTTTTTTGACGACCAAATCTGGAACCTACGATTGCATTAAGACGGACATCTTCAAAAAGATCATGTGGTTTCAACTTCGCAAAAGTGATGCCGCCGATGGTGATCAAATTGTCTTGATCCTCTCCACTGCTCAAGTTGCCGAATTACAGGAAAAATCCAAATCCGGAATTCCCATTGAATCCTTATCCGGATATTCGGTGGTCGATGAGAAACTCAATTTTCCCGCAGAGCCCGATTATGAGGTGAATCAGGGTGGCGGTTTGAATCGTTTCGATCGTTCCGGTAAATCCTCCAACCGCAAAAAGCGAAAGAAATCCCTTACCAAAGGAAATAAGCCGGCAACGCCTTAGGGTTCTCCGGCACCTTATTCCAGTTCTTCATGAGGTATCGATTGTTCTGTATGTGGTGGCTTTGGCTTTTGGCCTCGTGGCTTGGCGTTTCCTGTCAACCTGAAGCAGATTTGGAGGTGATGGTACCCCTTCAAAATAGCGAATGGCCCTATTCCAGGGCCGTTGTGGTTCAATACCATAACACCGATACGCTAAGGCCACGTCATATCCTGCTACGTATTCGACATTCTGGGGATTACCCCTACAGGAATTTGCATACCCTTTGTCAACTTAGCGGACCTGCCGGTGATTCGATGATTTTTCAGACCGGGACGATGCTTTCCGATCCTGAGGGGCAATGGCTAGGCCAAAGTGCGATGGGGGATTTGTATACCTTGAGCGATACCATGATCCGTGATTTTCGGTTTCGTAGTCATGGGACCTATACTTTTAGAATCTACCAGCACATGCGGATTAATCCGGTTCCATCCTTGGAGGAAATAGGACTTGCCATCCGCTAATTTGGATGGCACTCCTCCCTATAAGAGGGTTATGGTTGCCGCTAAAATCTTAGGGTTGCCAGTAAAAGCGATGAATAACAGAGCTATGTCCGCGGTTGGCCAGGTTTGCGATGTAGACCCCTGCAGGTAGACCTTGAAGTTCGGTAACGTGTACTGGTTCTGCCACCATTTGTGAAAGGACAATTTTGCCGCTGATATCTAGGATTTGCAAGGTGTTACCCACCATGTCGTCCGGGATAGAGATCCAAAGTCGTCCTCCAATCTGTTTCCAATCGACATCGTTGCCGGTATGCGTCAGCATAAATTGACCGCTTCCCATGGTACTCCCAATGTAGGTAATGAAATGAATAACCGAAGGGTTGGCCAGATTCCGAAGGGAAATGCGCTGGTATCCCGAGCCGGATTGGTTGTTGGGGTAGAAATGTCCGTCCATTTTGGCGGTATCCTGTGCAGGCAATACGAAATCAGCACTATCGACAGAAGGCGGGAAGCAAAAATTAAGATCGCATATGGTACAAGTCCATGAGGAGGGCAATTGAGAATTCACTCTTTTCCAACGCACATTCAACGGTGCGGTCCCAGTGTTGGTAATTCGGCCATAACCTACCAGTTCAAACTGGGTTGCTGACCCGCTGATTTGTATGGTATCCGAGGTGAGAACGGTTAACTGACCAAAGGCAGACGGGGAGATCAAGGAGCTCAGAGTTACTAAAATGGCGGTCAACGTAAATTGTAGGGGATATAATTTCATAGAGGGGCATGTTATTTAAGTAAAATTACGGGGAGAGCAGCCATTTGCGGAGGGCATGATGCCTTGGTCTGCGAAACTAAAGTACTGGTGTTGTGCAAAAATGAGATGATCAAGCACCTTGAGGTCCAAGAGCTTCGCCGCTGATTCGACTTTGAAGGTGAGTTCTCGATCGGCGTCGCTCGGTTGTAGATTTCCAGAAGGATGGTTGTGCATGAGAATGAGGCTGCTAGCTTGATAATCCAAGGCAAGTTTCAAGATGATGCGGGGATCAGCGGCCGTAAAACTTATGCCGCCTTCGCTGATTTGCTCAACTCCCAAAAGGCGATGGGCTTGGTTCAGCAAGGCGACCGCAAACACCTCATGTCCTTTGTGCAGAAACATGCTTTTGCAGCATTCGAACAGGTCCGAAGATCCTCGAATGGTCGGTTTATCTTCGGCCGGGGGTCTGAGTACTCGTCTGCCCAATTCCATGGCTGCGGCAATTTTAATCGCTTTAGCTTGACCAATACCGCTAAGCTGGGACAGTTGCTGGATATGCATTTGAGCAAGTATTCGGAGGTCGTGTCGGCACATTTGCAGGATTTGGGCCGCCAAATCAAGGGCCGAATGATGAATGGTTCCGTTGCCGAGCAGGATTGCCAAGAGTTCCCTGTCTTCCAAATTTGCCCGCCCATGACGGATTAATTTTTCGCGGGGCCTTTGTTCTGCTGGCAACTTTTTGATGTTTTGGCTAATTTCTGGATTTTTGCTCTGGTTGGAAGGCATATACATCCACAAAAAAAACCCGACTCCTCGCAGAGCCGGGTTTAAGCGATTAAACCGTAATGTTTAGGGGGGCCTAGCCTAGCGAGGCCACCTTACGGGCAAGTTGAGACTTCTGTCTGGCCGCTTTGTTAGCGTGGATAATATGTTTCTTGGCCAATTTATCGATGCGGGAAATAACCGAAGGCAGCATTTGACGAGCCTCTTCCCTCATGGTCAAAGCTCTCAATTTTTTGATCATGGTTTTGGTGGTCTTAAGCTGATACCGATTACGTAACCTTCGGACCGCTGTTTGTCGAATTCGCTTGATGGCAGAGTCGTGATTGGCCATATTGGGGGTGTTTGTTGATTTACAGGGTCGCAAATTTACGGATTTTGCCCAAATAACCCTAATTTTGCCCAAAAATTTGACATGAATATTCGGATAAATCTTTCTGATAAAGCTCTGGTCACTTTGTTTTTCGCTTTTTGGGTCTTGTGGGCCGGGGTTTCCTGCCAAAATGGCACGAAGTTTGACGACTCCCAATGGGACTATTTTGGTGATTCCATCAGCTTGGAAGGCGCTACGGACGTTTCCGAGCTTCCCAGCTTGATGGAAGGCAAACAAATAGCTGAGTTTAAGTTATCCGGGACGATTCAGGAATGTTGCCAAAAGAAAGGCTGTTGGATGAAGCTTGATATGGGGAACGGCCAAATGCTTAGGGTAGGTTTCAAGGACTATGCCTTCTTTATGCCCTTGGAGTCGACCGGTTCCAAAATTATTATGCAGGGCATGGCCACTTACGATACTACTACGGTAGAAGCCTTGCGGCATTATGCGGAAGATGCGGGCAAAAGCAAAGATGAAATCGCGGCTATCACCGAGCCGGAAGTGGAATTGGTTTTTGAAGCAAGCGGTGTGAGGTTGCGCAAGTAAGCATGTTTCAAAAGTCCTCGGTTTACACCGCTTTTTTGCTCGTTTGGGTCATAGGATTGGCTTTTTTGGGGTCTTGTTCAGGTTCTGGCGAAGTAATTTCTGATGGCGAACAAAAAACAAGCGTTCCCAATGACGCTTCATGTGGGGATCAAAAGGCAGCACCTAAAGTGGCTCCGATGGCTGTGTCGATGCGCGCCATGCTACAGCAGGCCGAGACTATGCGAACCTTTTTGATTTCCGATTCCGCGAAGACCGGTGCACCACCCGTATGGGCGCCTATGCCCTTTGAAAAGCAGACCCCCACCGATTCCAATGTCGTCACCCCAGATTTCCTTCGAAGGGCTGCAGATTACCATAAAGCCTTTGACCTTGTGGTCCGAGAACCAACCCCGGATCATTTCAATGCGGTGGTTGCACAGTGTGTGCAATGCCACGAGTCCAATTGCCCGGGTCCAATTAAGCGAATAAATCGATTGCGTATCGATGCTTAAACGTCTGGTGCAATTCGGATTGGAAATAGACTATTTCATAAAGGCTTTTTAAACGATAACCACCGAATCCAATTCGGTTAGGGGTGTAGTTTGCCGACTCTTTTTATTTTCCGTGTCATTTTTCAAATGTTTTTCTTTAAAGGGTTTACAATTTACCGGAGATTCCTTCAGGAGGACTACGTGGGGGATGCTTGGAATTATGTTAGCCATTTTACCTAGCTTGGCTTGGGGCTGGGGATTTATGGCTCATCGCTACATCAATGAGTCGGCCGTTTATTTATTGCCACAACCTCTACTGGGTTATATGCTTCCCTACAAGGATATTCTAAGGGATAGGGCTGTTTTGGCGGATCAAAGAAGGGCCTGGGATACGCAGGAAGCGGCGAGACATTTCATTGATTTGGATCGATGGGGGGATTCGGTTTTCTATTGTTTACCACGTAACTGGAACGAAGCAATCCTATGTTACAGCGAAGATAGTTTGCGCGCCAGGGGGTTATTACCCTGGCATATCGAAAGGGTATATCGTTATTTGATTAATGCTTTTGCTCAAGGGGATGCAGGATCGGTTTGCCGCTATGCAGCAGATTTAGGGCATTATTTAGCGGATGCCCATGTACCCCTGCATCTGTGTTCCAATTATAACGGTCAATTCACTGGTCAGCATGGGATTCATGCTTTGTTGGAAAGTCGAATTCCGGAGTATTTCTTAGGCACGATGCTTGTTCCCATGAAGCGCCCACATTGGGTACCCGATGTGCGCTTAGCGGTATGGGAAATCATTTGGGAAAGTTCTGCGCCGTTGCCAAGGGTATTTGATTGCGAGCGTCAGTGCCGAGCGAATGTCCCGACGCATTGGCAGGTTGCTCCCTTGAAGAATGGACAGCGGTTAGTGCGCAGAGAGTCAATTGAATTTGTTCAATGTTACGATCAATGTCTAGGTGGTCTGATGGGACAAAGGCTGTCCGCATCGGTAAGTAACCTTGCCTCTTGGTGGTGGAGTGCTTGGATTGAAGCTGGTCAGCCTGCAGGGCTGCGTTCCAAACCGCTTTCCCATTGGAAAGATATTTTGGAGGTGGATTCTATGAAGGGTCAAACCGTTGGAGTGTTGGTGAGTGATTCATTAGAGGGTACGCAACGCCATGGATCATCCCATGCCGGTTGCGAAGATTGGTGAGTATCTCTATGACTTAACCCTAAGGCGTAATGCGTTCGACGCGTACCTTTCCAATGCCCTTTGTTGGTATTTCAATTTGTCGTGCAGCTTCAGGAGATAAGTCAATGAGGTGGGGCGAGGTTTTGGAGAGTCTGTCGTTGACTATAAGCTCGATAGAACATTGATTCTTGAGGCTGATAACCCTTACTTTGGTCCCCATCGGGAGAAATTTGTGGGCTGCACTAAGTTTTTTTTGATCATATATTTCTCCTGAGGCCGTGCGTCTTCCTTGAAATTTGGGAGCGTATACCGAAGCCGTCCCCGTCCAGGTCTGGATGTTGGATTTTGCAGGGTTTTGTTGGGGAGGAGCGATGCTTTGGTAGGAGGAATCTAAGTTTCGAAGGGCCGTGAGAGGAAGGCACAGCCCCAGGGTCAACAGCATTAAACTAGCCGCAGAAATTTTATGGATTACCATACTTCCAAAATAAGGTAGATTTTGTAATCTTTGATCTTGGCTGATTTGAAAGGAATGACCATTAGCGAAGGGCTTTGTGCCATTGGGTTGATTTGGTCGATGTGGAAGGGTTATCGAGATGGCTTGTTTGGTGTGCTTTTTCAGTGGTTTGGGTTAATCTTTTCCCTGGTTTTTGTTTGGTTTATTCACCATGTAGCATGGTGGCCTACTTGGGGGGGTCAAGGGAATGGAGCGGAACAGGGTTCTTGGGAGAAATGGGGCTTTACGGTGGGCGTGTTGGTTGGGGTCCAATTGCTCCTTATGATCCTCAATTCGATTATTACAAGGTTTTTCAAGACCCTTGGCTTGGAGACCGCCTATCGCTGGGCAGGGGCGATTTTGGCATTTATGAAATGGACCGTGATTTTGTCATTGATTTTTTTCCTTGTGGATCAAATACCTGGAGGATTTGTGGTTTTGCAGGCTGCATTTCCCTTTAGTGCCGATTGGTGGCTTGCCATGGGTCAAATGATATGGGCAATTGCTTCTTCTGGTTTCTAGAAAATCATTAGGTCAGGTTTCTAGGATATACGGTTTGGGGACTTAAGAAATTATTATTAAAGTATTAAGGGTAACAGTTTCGCAATGGCAAAGTTTCTGTTGATCGATAATAGGGATTCATTTACCTACAATTTGCTGGCCTGGGTTCTGCGAGAAGGTCACGAATGCCGTGTGGTGACCTGTGATCATTCATTTGGGTCCGTTTATGAGGAGGCTTGGGATGCAGCAATCCTTGGACCTGGCCCCGGAACACCTGCCGAGGCCGGGTGGTTGATGGAATTCACTGCAAGATTCGTTGATACCAAGCCCATTTTAGGGATTTGCCTGGGGCATCAAGCCTTGGGTATCCATTATGGAGCATCGCTGGTCCAAGCATTAAGGCCCATGCACGGCAAAACAAGCATTCTCCAGGTGACACCTCGAATGGAGCAAATTCGAGAGCAAGCAGGGTGGCCACTCAGTGATTCTCTGCAAGGCCAGAAGGTAATGCGGTATCATTCGCTGGTTCTTGATCAAGTTCCTTCGGATTTTGAGCTTTTGGCAGTTGCCTCGGACGATCGATCCATTCAAGCGATGATTCATCGTCATAAACCAATATGGGGCTATCAGTTTCACCCCGAATCGGTACTTTCCCAAAGACCGGATTTACTTTTGAAGGTGTTCCTCCAAAGCTTGATTTGAAATGCCCAAGCCATTGAATACCCTGTTGGTTTACGCAAGACCATCGATTGCTCTCAAACTGGAGGGATTGCAGAAACTTTTGGCCGCTGCCGAGGGCTTGCCGGTTGATTTGTGGTGGCATTCCAGTCTTAGTGAAATTCTTACAGAGGTCTTTCCCGATCTTATACCTCAATTCTTTGATTCGGAAAATCCCTGCCCTGAGCCTATAAAGAGCAAAAAAGACCAGGCCTTGGTGCTAACCTTGGGCGGGGATGGAACCCTGTTGGACGGGGTGCAATTTGCGGTGGAATGGAACTTGCCGGTTTTTGGGTTTCACTTGGGTAGGTTGGGATTTCTGAGTTCTGCGGGAGGAACGGAGGATTTCCCAATGGCTTTGTCGGCCATCTTGAATGGGGATATTGAAATAGAGAAGAGGAGTTTGGTTGCCTGTCGTTATCCCAAGGCCCCTGAACGGCAAGGCCCCATTGACCCCAAGAGTTCGAATAATCTCCATAGTTCGACGGAATCGTCTGGCTTTGCATTCGCCTTGAATGAAATTGCCTTGCACCGCCAAGGTGCCGGACTAATGTGCATTACCTGCTATGTGGACGGCGAAATTTTGAACCATTACCAAGCCGACGGCTTGCTCATTTCAACCCCTACCGGTTCCACAGCATATTCGATGAGTTGCGGAGGCCCCATAATCTTGCCTCGAAGCAGGGTCTTGTTGATCACACCCGTGGCCGGTCATCAATTGGGCATTCGCCCAATTCTCCTGCCGGATAACTGCAAATTGCAGTTGACTACTGCTCTTGAAGGCGGGCACTGTCAACTGATGCTGGATGGTAAGACGATGGAATGGAATGGTTATGGTGTCTTGGAGGTTCACCGATATGATAAAACCTTGGCATTGGCTCGTTTAAATGGCTTTTCGGATTTTCAACCCTTGAAGAACAAACTGCTGTGGGGTTTGGATATGCGGGGTTGATTTTGTGTTTTTTTGAGGTATTTTCGCCTTTTAGCTAAAATAATGGCATGATATCTTCTCGATTGCTCACCTTGTCAAGCTTGCTGTTGCTAGTTGGCATAACCTTTGGATTTTCGCCGATTGCTTTGGGCCAGTACAGAGAATTTGGGGTTAACTTGTATTCAACGCAATACTTTGGGGATTTGACCCATGCGCATAATTTTTATTTTAGTACCAGGGGGGGGGTCGGAGCACATTTTCGGAGGCATTTAACCAGGAATATCTCTTTGCGGGCCGATGTCAACTTTGCTTTGCTTGCGGGGGCGGACAATAGTCCCCGATTGCGCAGGCTTAGCCAAGAAGCGTTTAACGATACTTCGAGGTACTTCAAAGGTGAAATAACGGAATATTTTCAAGTCGATTCGGTGAGCCGAACCGTAACGGCGGTGCGTGGCGATGTGAGTCTGCGTAATCTTAGTTTTCGTTCGATGTTGTCGGAGTTCAGTGTGGTGGCTGAATACAAATTTGGAGAGTTCATGATCAACAGCTCGGTGACCCGGGCTAATTTTTATGTGTTTGGTGGATTCAATGTTTATAATTTTAATTCCCAGGGAAGGTCGGTCATCGATTCGGTGGGCTGGGTAAGCCTCAAGGATATCACCACTGAGGGTCAGGGCTTGTCCAACTTCTACAATACGAAGGAATTCCGCTCTACCCAAATTGGAATTCCCTTAGGGTTAGGGGTGCGTTGGACATTGGATAAATACACTCGTTTTGCCGCTGAGGCAGGTTATCGGATTTTGTTCACCGATTACCTCGATGACGTGAGCGGTAATTATGTAAATCCGGACGTGATTGGCTCGGTTCATGGTCAACAAGCTGCTGAGTTTGTTGATCGAAAAAGACAATTGCATCCTTGGCTCAAGCCCAATGCTTTGGGCACGGCACGGGGGAACTCCAATGGATTGAACGATGGTTACTTGTTTATCGGAATGAGCGTTTCGAGGGTAATTTATCCGAACAATTGTCCTAGGCTTTGATTCGATTGCACAATTTTTTTTGGGTCTTTAAATCCTGCGCAGTGGGCAACAATTCTAGGTTGAATACCAGGCATATTGCCTTGCTAATGGGCTTGATTTTTGCCATAGGAGTTTCGAATTCCAGTCAAGCTCAATGGCTTGAAATGGGGGTTTCCTCTGGAGTCACTTCTTATGTGGGGGATATCCCGAATCCAGTGGGGACCTTTCAGTGGGGTGCTGCCGGTGCTGCCTATGCTAAATACAATTTTAATCCGCATTGGGGTTTGAAATTGCAATGGGGAGCTCATCGTATATACGCGGCAGATTCCTTGTCTGGGGTGGCGTCACGCGACACCATCAATTTGAGTTTTCGTAACAATATTCAATCTGCAACGTTGCATGCGGAGTTTAACTTTTGGCCATTTGTACCTGGATCACGAAAAAAGAAAAGTGCTCCGTATGTTGGTTTGGGCATAGGCCGTATTTCGTTCGACCCTCAAGCGCAGTACCGAGGTCAATGGGTTTCTTTGCAACCTTTGGGGACTGAAGGTCAAGGCCTGGAGGACAAACCGGGAATGCAAGGACTTGTGGAACCTGAGCGCTATGCCCTGAGTGCCTGGACCTTCCCGGTGACCTTGGGTTTTCGTCATAATTTGCGTGATAAGCACAGCCTGGGCGTAGAGTTTGTGTATTGTTATACCAGTACCGATTACCTTGATGATATCAAAGGGAAGTTTGTGGATCCTTCATTTTTGCGTTTGCACCGCAATGGAATGGCGGCAGATTTATCCGATCGAAGCTGGGAAAAAGGGCATACCGTACGAGCTCCAGGGACACAACGCGGTGTGAATGCGTACAACGATGCCTATTGGTCCTTGATGGTCCAGTATTCGTACAGTATACCTTCCAAGCGTTGCCGGATGTAAAGGTTAGGGATATCATTATTGCAACGTTTTGGATTCCATTCTTGTTCCGGAGCATTTGGCCATTATCATGGATGGCAATGGACGTTGGGCCCAACAAAGAGGCCAGGATCGTATCTACGGTCATCGCTATGCGGTGCAGGCCGTGCGCGAAACCTGCGAGCTTTGCGCGGAATTAGGGGTTAAATACCTTACCTTATATACCTTTTCTTCCGAAAATTGGGCAAGGCCTGCCGATGAGGTTTCCGCATTGATGCAGTTGTTGGTGGATACGATTAAATCCGAATTGGATACCCTGATGAAGAACCAAATTTCCCTACATGCCTTCGGGGATTTGGATTTGTTGCCTGCGGAATGTCGTGAACAATTGGCCGTAACCGTCGATCAAACTTCCGGCAATACGCGGATGCAACTCAATTTGGCGTTGTCCTATAGCTCCCGCAGCGAATTGCTTCGTGCTGTGCGAATCATTGCCACTGATGTGCGTCTCGGAAAAATAAATCCAGAGGAAATAGACGAAAAGGTTATTTCTGAGCGTTTACACACTTCCTCTCTTCCAGACCCGGAACTTTTGATACGCACCAGTGGAGAAATGCGCATTTCCAATTTTCTTTTGTGGCAGCTTGCATATTCGGAATTGTATTTCACCCCGGTTTGTTGGCCTGATTTTCGAAAAGAACATTTGCATGCTGCTTTGGAGGACTTTGGTAAGAGAGAAAGAAGGTTTGGCAAAACTTCAGCTCAATTGATTGGAGCAAATAAATGATGGCAGGTTGTTTGAATAAGTATTCCTTAGATTTACGGAGGATCCTGATATGTTTCTTCGTGCTCTTGGGTCAAGACCCCATTAAGGCTCAAGGGAGCTATGGAGGAGGGGTAGAATCTTCGGCCATGGTCCGGAGCTACCGAATTGCTGCTCTGCGAGTGGAAGGGCTGAGGCATACCGACAAGGAGCTTTTGTTGATGATTGCGGGTTTGAAGGAGGGGCAACGGTTCACGTGGATGGGGGATGAAGGAGCCAAAGCGGTTCGAAACCTTTGGAAACAAGGATTATTCGGCGATGTCCAAATCAAGGCAGACTCCATCGTTGAGCAGAATATTTATTTGTGCCTTTATCTCGAGGAAAAGCCACGTTTGTCCAAAGTAGTTTTTAATAGGAAAGTTTCTAAAGCCCGCGCCGAAGAAATTACCGAGTCCCTTAAAGGTTTCAAAGGCAAAATACTCAGCGAAGAGGTTCAGCGAAATATCGATCGGCTCGTTCATAAATACTATATCGATAAAGGCTATAGGCAAGTGAGCACCCGCATGGTCATGGTCCCCGATTCCAATCAGATCAATACCTCGATTCTTAATGTTACGGTGATTCCAGGGCCCAAGGTCAGGGTCGGTGAGCTTGTCATTACAGGCAACCAAATTTTGCCAGAAGCTAAAATCGCTCGTATCCTCAAAACAGCACGGCCCAAAGTTTGGTGGAATCCATTCCGAACGGGCAAATGGGATCCAGAGAAATTTGAGGAACAAAAGGACAAGCTTATCAAACGTTATCAACAACTGGGCTACCGAGATGCTCGTGTTCTCAAAGATTCCGTTTACTTGGTGAATCCTCAGCGCATGGGTTTGGCTTTGCAGGTTTATGAGGGCAAACCGTACTATATACGCAGTTTGGTTTTCGAAGGAAATTCTGTTCATCCGGATAGTTTGCTACGTAGTTTTTTGGGTATTAAAGTAGGTGATCTATATAATAAAGAATTGCTCGATTCTCGTTTGCAGATGGATCCCTCTGGTAGGGATATATCCTCTTTGTATATGGACGACGGTTATCTCTTTTTTCAGGTGAGCGGACACGAAAACAGGGTAGAAGGTGATAGTATTGATTTGATCATTAGGGTGGTGGAGGGTGCCCAGGCTATGGTAAGGCAAGTGACGGTGAAAGGCAATGACAAGACCTCGGACCATGTGATTATTCGAGAACTCCGTACCCGACCCGGACAGAAATTTAGCCGGAGCGATGTGATGCGAACTACCCGAGAACTAAGTCAACTCGGCTATTTTGACCCGGAGCAACTTGGTGTGATTCCAACCCCGAATCCTCAGGATGGGACAGTTGACATTGAATACAAGGTGGTAGAACGTTCGAACGACCAAGTCGAGCTGTCCGGGGGATGGGGTGCTGGTCAAGTCGTGGGATCGTTGGGATTGGTGCTCAATAATTTTTCTGCACGCAAAATGTTCGATCCCAAGGCGTGGTCACCGGTGCCTGGAGGCGATGGGCAGCGGGTTAGTGTGCGGGCCCAATCCAATGGACGTTTTTTTCAATCGTATAATTTATCCTTCACGGAGCCATGGCTCGGAGGGAAAAAACCTAATTCATTGAGCGTGAGCAGTTATGTTTCCATTCAAGTGCCCAATGGATTGCCCCGCTCTAACCCTTTACGCCAGTCTATTACCATTCGTGGGGCAAGCATCAGCTTTGGGCAGCGACTCAAAAAGCCGGATGATTTCTTTACCGTTTTGCACAGTTTGAACTTTCAACAATTTGATCTCAAAAACAGCCAAAACACAGCTTTTTTGCCAGATGGAATATCCAATAACTTGTTTATCAAAGAGACCATTGCCCGCAATAGTGTGGACCAGCCGATTTTTCCTCGTAGCGGAAGCAATATTTCTTTGACAGCTCAGATTGCACCGCCCTATTCCTTACTGGGTCGTGCAGGCAGCACAAGCACTTTGGCCAAGGAACGCTATAAATGGGTTGAATACCACAAATGGCGCTTTGATTATCAAAATTATACGAAATTGGTGGGTAATTTGGTACTAATGAGCAGGATGCAATTTGGATGGTTGGGGAATTACCAGGCGGCAACTGGAGAGGTTCCCTTTGGTAGGTTCTATGTGGGTGGCGACGGTATCATGGGCTTTGCCTTGGATGATAGGGAATTAGTTGGTTTGAGAGGATATCAAAATAACTCGCTCACTCCGAGGGATAACGGACAAACGGTAGGGGCCACAGCCTTCCAAAAGTATACTATGGAATTACGTTACCCTCTTTCGTTGAATCCTTCAGCAACAATTTATGTGACCTCTTTTCTTGAGGGAGGCAATTCATTCAGAAAGGTTAGGCAATTCGAGCCCTTTCGAAACTACCGCTCTGCCGGGGTTGGTGTTCGGGTATTTCTTCCCATGTTTGGCCTGCTTGGGGTAGACTGGGGGTATGGCTTTGATCCTGTTCCCAATGCAGGTCAGGTCAACAAAGGCAATGTTCATATTTCCATTGGGCAATCTTTTTAACGATGGTGGACCAATTTGTATTCGTTTATCGTAGGACCTATTGGGCATTCCGGGTCATCCTGGTTTTTGGCTTAGCCTCCTTATTGGTCCATTATTCAGCTTTGGGGCAAGCCCAGCGATTTGTTTATGTTGATACAGAATTTATGCTGGGTCAAATGACCGAGTACCAGGGCGCTCAAAGTGAGCTCAAAGTCCAGGTCGAGCGACTCAATGCAGAGTCGGAAGAGAAGAAGCAAGAAATTGAAAGGCTCTACAGGGCGTTTAAAGCCGAAAGCCCTCTTTTGACGGAATCGATGCGCAAGGATCGTTTGGAGGAAATCAAGGCCAAAGAGACCCAGCTGTTGGCTTGGCAGAATCAACAATTTGGCCCTGAGGGAGCTCTGCAGAAACGTCAACAAGAGCTGATACGGCCGTTGCAGGACAAAATCTTCGCCGCGGTCCAAAAATATGCTCGTGACAAAAGCTATGACCTTATATTTGACAGAGCCGCAGGGAATCAATTGCTGTTTGTGAATCCTAAATTTGACAAAAGCAACGAAATCCTTACTGCCATGGGGGTTGTCAAAAAATCCCCACAGGCCAAGGCTCAGCGTAAACCCGTTGCCAGTAGCCCAACAGCGAAACCAAATTCCAGCGAAAAAGCCCCTACACCTTCCAAAGAATTCACGCCATCAAACCCCAAATAAAACGACAATGACCATTGCCTCTGTTAGATTCCCCCTAAAAGCCATAGCTTCAACATGCTTTTTGGCCGTTTTGTTCCTTACCCATTCTTTGCATGCTCAGTCCCCAAAATTGGGACATATCAATTCAGGTGAGCTTGTCTCCATGATGCCAGAAACCAAAAAAGCTGAAGACAGCCTCAAAAAATTTGCAGAGGGTATGGAAACGCAAGTCCAAGCTATGCTCAGTGAGCTGAAAATCAAATACGCCGATTTTCAGTCAAAAAGTAAAGAATGGACGGAGTCTCTACGGGAATACAAAACCAAAGAAATTCAGGACCTTCAGTCTAATATTGATAATTTCCAACAACGTGCTCAGCAGGATATTTCCAAACGCAAGGAAGACCTTCTTGGTCCGGTGATCAAAAAGGCAGAAGAGGTCATCAAATCAATTGCCAAAGAAGGAAATTACGATTATATTTTTGATACTTCCAACGGGTCTTTTCTGCATGTCAAGGAAGCGGATAACCTGATGGATCAGGCCAAGAAGAAATTGAAATTACCCTAATGCGACGGTTGCCAATGATTCGTATTGGATTTTACATCCTTCTTGCTTTGTTTTGGCAGACTGGAACGATATGGGCTCAGGAATCCAAAAGTGCTAAGAAATCCGCGGGGACCAAAGCCAAAGAAACCAAAACAAGCAACACCAAGCCAAGCCGGACCCCCGGCTTCATCCAAAAATTGGCGGACGAGTCGGATACCCTTGGTAGCAAAAAGCCTTTGATCAATCCGGATAAGCTCGAGGGGAATAGAGCATACAAAGCCGAAAATTATTTCTTTGCCATTGAACACTACAAGAAGGCCCTGAGGGTGGACAAAAAGGACCTCCAATTGCCTTTCCTCATTGCTGAATGTTATCGTTTGGCCAATGAAATCAAAAATGCCGATGTTTGGTACGCCAGGGCAATCAAAGCGGGAGTGTCCAATGATTCCATCCACATCAACTATGGGACCATACTCCGTGCCTTGGAGCGTTATCCTGAGGCCATAGAACAATACGAGGCCTACCTTCGGTATAGCTCCCAAGATGCCTATATCAAATGGTTGATAGAATCCTGTAGGCTGGCGCAAACCTGGTTAGATCGGCCTGCGCGTTATACCGTTGAAAACATCGTGCGATTCAATACCAAGAATTCAGAGTTTGGGATAACGCCCATGAAGTACAATGCAGTTCTTCTTAGTTCAACGCGTACGGATGCCATGGGCACGAAACTATACGGTCGTTTGGGCGAAGACTTTAGTGACCTTTTTGAGAGTTATGTCGATGGCCAAAATAAATGGTCCAAACTTAGGCCAGTCCCAGGAATGATTAACACTTTGGGGAATGATGCTACTCCATGCCTGACCTCTGAAGGGAATACTTTGTACTTCACGCGGTGCAGCGCAAAGAATGGTTCGTGTAGAATATTCAAAACAACGCGCAGTGGTGCGGGATGGGCTGAGCCTGTCCTCGTGCCCATTATGGCCGATACGGTGGATGTTGGACATCCAGCGGTGACCGTCAATGAAGATAAAATGTACTTTGTGGCCTCCAATGCTGAAGGAGGCTTTGGTGGAAAGGATATTTGGTTTATGAATCGGTCCGAGGATGATACCTGGGAAGAGCCGATCAACCTTGGGCCAACGGTCAATACCGAAAGGGATGAAATGTTTCCTTACATTCACGTGTCCGATACGGTCTTATTTTTTGCCTCCGATGGTCACCCGGGCATGGGAGGACTTGATATTTTTCGATCTATAGGCGGCGGTTCGGACTGGGAGCAAGCCGAGAACATGCGCAATCCAATTAATTCCGGAGCAGATGATTTTGGAATTACGGTAAATGAGAAAATTACCAGTGGATTTCTTGCATCCAGCAGGGTGGGGGGACGCGGCAGCGATGATATCTATATATGGAATTTTATCCCCTACAGGGTTACTCTTAGCGGAAAGGTTTACGACGACACCACCGGAAAAGTAATCCCACGCGCCCAAGTGCGGCTCGTTCTCGAAGATTCCTCCTATTTTGAAACGATTACTGATTCAATGGGGCAATATTATTTCAAATTGAGAGAAGATGTCTATTATCGCCTTGAAGCATTCGTCTCTAGAGATAATATTCCATACCACTTGCACGCAGCACCCCGACAACGCTTGCTATACTATGGTACCGATTCGACGTTTAATACGTATCAAACGAAAGATGACACCGATTGGAGCATTGATTTACCAATGCGCTTGGCGCCGACGGAGGAAATTAGGTTAAGCGATATCATGTACGATTACGACAAGGCATTTTTACGACCTATTTCCGTTGTGGCCTTGGATTCGTTGGTCAATTTTCTAAGCAAATCTCCAAACATTTCAATAGCGATTCATTCCCATACCGACTCCAGAGGGTCTGATCCGTACAATCAGGCCTTGTCGCAGAGGCGAGCTCAATCGGTGGTGGATTATTTGATTTCCAAAGGGATATCTGTCCAAAGGCTTATCGCACAAGGTCATGGAGAAAGTCGGTTAATCAACCGTTGCCGTGATAAAGTTCAATGCAGCGAAGAGGAACATCAACTGAATCGACGTACGACCTTTAGCATTACTGCAATTGATTTGGATCGTGTTATTGTGAAGTATAAAAGGGTGACGGGTGAAGAAACTGAGGATGCCGAAGAAGCAGTTTACGAAGCGATTTCGGAAAAGAAAAAATTAAGAAGACCAAGCCACCAAGCATCCCGATGAATTCGGGTTCTGCGGATAGCCGATATGCTGCCCGTGGGGTCTCTGCCACCAAGGAAGAGGTTCATCATGCCATTGCTGGTCTTGATAAGGGATTGTTTCCTTCTGCCTTTTGCAAAGTTCTACCCGATGTCCTTGGTAATGACCCCGATTTTTGTAACCTGATTCATGCGGATGGGGCGGGTACTAAATCGTCCCTTGCCTACCTTTATTGGAAAGAGACCGGGAATGTGGAGGTTTGGAAAGGGATTGCTCGGGATGCCGTGGTCATGAATTTGGATGATTTGTGTTGCGCCGGTGCAACGGGTCCCTACCTTTTGTCATCGACCATTGGGCGTAATAAATATCGTATAAGTGGTGAAGTGATTGAGGCTCTCATTCAGGGGACCGAAGAATACACCGAAGATCTCCGCAAATGGGGGCTGGATATTCGGTCCGGTGGTGGGGAAACTGCTGATTTGGGGGATTTAATTCAAACTGTGGTGGTGGATTCAACCATGACGGCACGGATGCGCAGGGATGCAGTGGTGACGAACCACAGGATTAGACCAGGTGATGTGATTGTGGGGTTTGCTTCCTTCGGGACTTGTGTTTATGAAACAAAAGAGAATTCTGGTATCGGATCGAACGGATTGACCTCTGCGCGCCATGATTTATTGCACCATGATTATCTGCTTCGTTATCCTGAATCTGTAGATGCCTCGGTAAATTCTTCCTTGCAATACAGCGGCCATCTTCATTTAACCCAGGATCTCAATGCGGTGTTGGTTTCCTCGCTGGGCATATCTTCATATCCGAATCGGGATGGATTGGATTTCGGTCGGTGGTTATTGTCGCCAACACGGACCTATGCGCCATTAATACGTTCCATGTTACAAGACTTAGGACCTACCCGAATGCATGGTATGGTCCACTGCAGCGGGGGTGGGCAAACCAAAGTCTTGCATTTCGTGAAGGACCTACGGGTGGTTAAAGATGATTGCTTTGAGGTGCCTCCCCTATTTGCCTTGATTCAGAAAATTTCCGGTACATCGTGGCAAGAAATGTATCGCGTATTCAATATGGGGCATCGGTTTGAAGTGTATCTTCCAGAGAACCTTGTTACCCCGGTTCTTGAATGGGGAAAACATTACGGCATCGAGGCCAAGGTGGTGGGAAGAGTCGAAGAAGCCATCTCTTCTAGACGGGAATCCAGTATGACATCTGTAGGTGCATCCGATACGGTTGGCAACGAAATGGTTTTTTCGGCCGGCCTGGAATTGAAAGGCCCTGAAGGGATTCTACGGTACAGCGCGTAGGTATCCGCAATCAGGATTCGTAGCTTCGGAATGCTATGTTATTTTGCGTAGGCTACTGACCGTTTTTCACGAATGACCGTCACCTTAATTTGTCCGGGATATTGCATCTCGCTTTGAATGCGTTGAGATAGCTCCACCGACATCAGTTCCGATTGCTCGTCAGAGACCTTTTCGGCCTCGACGACTACCCTTAATTCACGGCCTGCTTGGATGGCGAAGGCTTTTTCGACGCCTTTGAAGGACTGGGCCAAATTCTCCAATTCTTTGAGGCGCTTGATATATCCTTCAACAACTTCGCGGCGGGCGCCGGGTCGTGATCCGGAAATCGCATCGCAGGCCTGAACAATAGCCGAAATCGGATCCGTCATTTCAATTTCATCGTGGTGGGCCCCGATAGCGTTGCATATGACTGGATGTTCCTTGCATTTTTCGGCAAGCTGCATACCTAATAAAGCGTGTGGCAAATCGGGCTGGTCATCCGGCACCTTACCGATATCGTGCAAGAGACCCCCACGCTTGGCCAGTTTCGGATTTAGACCAAGTTCCGAAGCCATGGTGGCGCAGAGGTTGGCCACTTCACGGCTATGCTGCAATAAGTTCTGTCCGTAAGAAGAACGGTAACGCATTTTGCCCACCAAGCGAACCAAATCGGCATGCAGACCGTGGATGCCCAGGTCGATGCAGGTTCTTTCTCCTATTTCGACTATCTCCTCCTCGATTTGCTTCTTGGTCTTGGCTACGACCTCTTCGATTCGGGCCGGGTGAATGCGTCCGTCGCTGACCAAGCGATGCAAGGCAATGCGGGCGATTTCGCGACGTAATGGATCAAAGCAGGATAGAATAATGGCCTCGGGGGTGTCATCTACTTGGAACTCTACTCCGGTAGCCGCTTCCAATGCCCGGATATTACGTCCTTCCCTGCCAATGATTTGCCCTTTGATTTCATCGTTCTTGATTTGGAACACCGAGATCGAATTCTCAATGGAGTGCTCGGTTGCACAACGCTGAATGGTTTCAATAACCACTTTCTTGGCCTGTTTGTGTGCACTGAGTTTGGCTTCGTCCACAATTTCTTTGATGGATGCGGAGGCTCTGCTCCGGGCTTCATTCACCAAGGATTCCGTGAGTTGTGCACGGGCCTGGTCGGCGCTAAGGCCAGCGACTTTTTCCAAGGCTTGGACCATTTTCTGATGAGATTTAGAGAGTTCTTGCTCTTGTTGGGCAATGTTCTGGCTTGAACGCTCCAATAGCTGTCTCTCCTGAACCAATTCATTTTCTTTGCGGGATACCTGTTCCAGTTTTTGGTTCAAGGTATTTTCTTTCTGCCTCTGTGCTTGTTCCTTGGAGTGCACCGACTGCTCACGAGATTGAATTGCTTGGTTCTTTTTCTGAATTTCCGATTCGTGTTCGGCTTTAAGCTGAAGAAACCTCTCTTTGGCTTGTATTTCTTTCTCTTTGCGATGACTTTCGGCTTTGGATTCTGCGTCAGCCAAGATTCGTTTGGCTTCTTTTTCGGCTTCTTCGCGTTCTTGACCTGTTTTAACGGCAAAGACAATTTTACCGAGGCCCAATCCGGCGCCTGCGGCAATAACGATACTAATAATAAGGGTAATTGGGTCCATGGCGTAGGGTTTATACGCCCAGAGGATGGATTAAATCGCCTGCACCGAAGCCTTGGAATGCAATATGCGGTTCAGGCTAGCTTCCAAGGCCTCTAACCGCTGACGGAGTTCTTCTTCGGCCAAAGGGTCAGCCTGCTCGGTATCCAATGGTGGTTCCGAATCGGACGGTGTATGTTCCTGAGGTTGAATCAGGCTATGGGCCAAGAAGAAAGCAGTCATGCCCATCAGGTCAAAGCGGTCAGCTCCGGGATGTTGGGCTTTGTAATCGGTGAGGCGTTCGTTAAGAAGTGATTCAGCCTGACGTAATCGTTCCAGTTCATGAGCCGGGGCTCGAAGGGGGTAGCTGCGGCTACCAATCTGGACTTGGATTTCGCTGTGTTCCATGGGTGGAGGTGAGGGACTGATTATTCCTGCAACTGGGCGAGGCATTGATCAATATCTCTAATAAATTGGTTGATCTTTAGTTTGGCCTGATGGCGAGCGTCGGAATGACCACTGAGGGCCCTTTGCAACTGAAGGGTACGGAATTCTTCCTTGAGTGCATCGAGTTCCTTCTTTTGGGTGCGG
>VHAW01000009.1 GCA_016872225.1 Sphingomonadales bacterium
AATCTGTATTATGCGGCCCCTACCCAAATTGCCGGTCAATCCTTTGTTCAAAAAGGTTATGACTACCGCCTGACCGTTTCCAGCAAAGATGGGCGAACCGTCAACGCCTCTGCATCGATCCCCGTAACCGAAATTGCGGATACCAGCGTACAGATTTTAGTCACGTCACCAAATGAATGGTCCCGTAACATTCAAGTGAAGGTCCGCTGGCGCTCAATGAACGAGAACACTTCGGGTTCTGAACCTGCCCATTTCAGGATCAATTACCGCATTATTGGTATGGCGCAAAATGATTTTTTTTGGAACAACGCGGATTTGACCGGCTATCCTAACCAATTGGTATCCGTGAACACCTCGAATAACGGCGTTTTCGAATGGCAAGATCGCTTCAATTTTTACGTACCCTCTGACACCACAGGACTAGCGAATGCCCAACTCGAAGTGGCTATACAACGAATCAATCACCCCTTGTTCCAATACCTGCAGGCGATCGGTCAACAGGGTCTAAATGAAGGCAATCCCTTCGGAGAGCCCGTGGTGATCCCCACCAATATCCAAGGTGGATTGGGTTGTCTGGGAACCATGGTCACCTACCGAATGCAGCGTTCCATTCCTTGGTAATTCCACCTAAACTTAATTTTGGTGAATATGCCCCAACATCCCGTTCATCTCCTTGGTGCCGGACCCGTAGGTTGTCTTGCGGCTATACTTTTGGCGCAACGCGGCTTTAAAGCCATTATCCACGAGCGCAGACCGGACAGCAGACGTCAAGGTGCCTACGGTGGCCGATCCATCAATCTTGCCCTGAGCAACCGAGGATTCCTCGCCCTGGCCGCGGCCAGGCTTGAGGCCGAGATTCAATCCGTGGGCCTCCCCATGCCCGGGCGGCTGATCCACGACCGGCAAGGCCAGGTACAGTTCCAGGCCTACGGCAAGGAAGGTCAAGCTATTTATTCCCTATCTCGTGCCGGATTGAACTATAAACTCATGGATTTGGCTCAATTGCAAGGGGTTCAAATCCACTTTGAATCGCGTTGTGTGGATGTTCTTCTTGCTCAGCATGAATTGGTGCTAGAGCACCAAGGGGAAATTCACCACGAGCCGTATCACGTATTGTTAGGAACAGATGGCTCTTATTCTGCTCTGCGTTATGCCATGCAGAAAACCGATCGTTTCGATTACAGCCAATCCTATTTACCCCACGGCTACAAAGAGTTACATATCCCACCCACCCAAGGTGGAGAATTTGCGATGAACCCCGATGGGCTTCATATATGGCCCCGTGGTCAATACATGATGATTGCGTTACCCAACCCGGACCGTAGTTTTACCTGCACCCTTTTTCAACCCTATGAGGCAGATCCGGAACGTGGGGTGCAAGAAGGCCTCCAAGATTTACAAAGTGATGAAGAAATTCTGCGTTTTTTCAAACGAGATTTCAAGGATGCTGTACCGTTGATGCCCACCTTGCTGGAAGACTTCCGAAAGAATGCTACCTCATCGTTGGTCACCGTACGGTGCTCACCCTGGAATTATGGCCCATCATGCATCATGGGCGATGCTGCGCATGCCATTGTTCCATTCTACGGACAGGGCCTCAACTGCGGTTTGGAAGATGTACGCAAACTCATGGAATTGGTGGATGCCGTTGGCTTGCATCCCGAAAGCGATCAACAAGCCTGGGCGAATGTTCTGGAAACCTTCGCCACCACCCGCAAACCGGATGGAGACGCCATCGCCCAATTAGCCTTGGATAACTTCATTGAAATGCGTGATAAGGTGGCCGACCCCCGCTTTGTATTTCAAAAAAACCTAGAAGCGCGAATGCAAGAGCAATTTGCAGGACAGTGGACACCCTTGTACACCCAAGTCACCTTTGAGCCCCTCACCCCGTACCACCAAGCCTATCGAAATGGTCAAGTGCAACAGGCTCTGATGGACCGTATAATCGACCGAATCTACTCGTCCCTGTCCGAACAGGACCATGGAAATATGAACCTTATTGACCCCATCATCCAACAAGAATTGCATGCAATCGGACAAGCCTAATCGAATTCAAAGCATTCACAATTTGAGGGCATTGTTCTTGTTCAGGGCTTTGGCCTTTGTTATTGTGGGAGCAGGAGCCGCTCCCATGTTTTTTATGCGATCCGATTCACTTATTTTATACGGTGCACTGCTTGGTTCGTTGATTTTGATTACCGTCCTTTGGACAATCCTGAAGCCAGGGTACACGGCTGTAGAATCAGATTCAGACCGGATTTTGATTTCCACGGACAAAGATGAACCCGGTCAATACCACCTTGAATTACCTGCCGCTGAGATGGTTTCGTTCGAATTAAAGCCGGTATGGGGCGGATTGCGGTGGGTTCTGCTGATTCTACGGCAGACTCCACAAGGGGTTATGCGAAGCAAAAGAATTCATCTGAGCCTGTACGGACCCTCCAAAATCAAAGGAGTTCGTGCCCTTCTGAACAATATTCTGCTCGAGAACCAGCGCCAACCGGTTGGCTTTTAATGAAGCGATCGCAGGGGATAAAGAATCGGTCGGGATGGTACAGCATCCAAAGCGATATTTGGTAACATTAAATTAAGAAGATAGGCGCCATCCGGAATTAACGATGGAACATAAATCATTTCCGTAATGGTGGCCGAATTTCTGACCACCGAATCCACGCACCAGAAGGCTTTGTGGGCCAGCAATTGCCCCTGGTCATGTTCGGGGTCCACCGAGGGCAAATCCGTCAATAAATGCAGGATTCCCATCGAGGCAAGAAACGCCAAGGCCTCCGGCTCAAAGGCTGCAGGTGATGTTTCAGAATAATCCATAATCAATTTGGAAGAGTCATTCGGCAAAGTCCGAACCACCAATCCCTCTGCTTGCCGGTCGCCGTTGATTTGCAAAACTTCGGCCAATGCCTTTTGGGTAATCCAATATTGAGGATCGGATTCTTCTTTGGTAACTGGATTGACGGAGACCAGTTGCACAGGAAACCAAAACCTTGACATTACCGTATTAACCTTAAGGCAGGAATTTGGGCCGTTCCCTGGCTGACCATCTGCATTATACCCAATATGGCCCACACATTCAGTGTGAGTTCCATTACCGTGCGGACTTATTTGCATGCCCACAACATTGCACGAAGAACCCTTTGACATATCGCCCACGAAATTACCCGTTTGAAACGACATAAAGACAGGATAATCAATGGAGAAGGCCCTTGGGTTCTTCAAACCATGTTGCATGGGTATAGAAATATCCAAAGGGCAATTCAAATCCCATAAATCCCAGAAGGCCGAAGTTGAAGCATCCAATTTCATAATCTATTTGTTAAATCGGTCTATTACGATGAATCTGCAAATAATTCAACGGCGATGAAATCAGCAACCGCCCTTCCTGCAAAACTAAGTCGAAGAGGTACGGTCCTATCCGCCAAATTCAAAGGCTCAAACCATTCCTTAGGCATAGCCTTGATTCGATGATGAATACTTTGGACCCTTTCCGACCCATGCTTTTCCTCCAAAGCCACCCAATTCAAACCATCCATCAAACGCAAAGCAATCAGCACATCTTCGTTAAACTTTTGATCATCGCTCAATACTTCTTCGGTCTTTGGAAGTTTTCCGGATTGAATCTCCATCTGGTACCGGGCATTATGTGCTACATTCCAAGAACGCCTTCGAAATCCGTCGTAGGAATGGGCCGATGGCCCGAGGCCCCAATAAGCATAACCGGACCAATAACAACTGTTATGAACAGCTTCATGGCCGGGAAGAGCAAAATTAGAAATTTCGTACGCCCTGTAACCATGGCTTGCCGAAACATTGTACAAATGCATCATCTGTTCCAAGACAAGATCCTCGGAAACCATGCGCACCTTATTTTCATTGACTTGATGGTAAAACGCTGTTTTCGGCTCACAGGTCAGCTGGTAAGACGAAAAATGAGATAAACCCCAACTTAACATTTCATGCAAATCGTCCTCAAAATCTTGCATAGTGCGGTCCGGAAAGCCATAAATCAAATCCGCGCTCAAGGATTGAAATCCTTCGTTTTGCAAAAGCCTTAAAGCCTCCCTCGCCTTTCCAGCATCATGAGCCCGGTTCATACGAAGTAAATTTCGGTCATCAAAAGATTGAATCCCCAAACTAATTCGATTCACTCCCAAAGAGCGCCATCCCTTAACCATGGTAGAGTTAACATCTTCAGGATTCGCCTCCAAAGTGAATTCTTGCACCCCGTATAAGTCAAACCAATTTCCGATTCCCTTGACCACGTAAGTCAGTTCATCCATAGTAAGCAACGAGGGCGTACCACCTCCCATATACAAGGTCTTTAGCGGAAATTTACCCTGATATTTAGATTCAATACGTATGTTCCCTAAACCTTGATCTTCCCAGTTCAAGGCCAGTATCCTCAAATTCAACTCCTCAACAACAGCACGCAGGAGAACATCACGTTGCCGCAGTGAAGTGGTAAAATGAAAATTACAATAGGAACAGGCCTTTCGACAAAAGGGTATATGAACGTATAGCGAACCAGGAACCACCGAAACCGGAGGACCTAATAATCCCAAAGACTTTGTTCAAAATTGAACAACTTCTGTTTTATCCTCTCCGATTCCATCTGAAAATCTTCAGGATTACTGGCATAGTCCTCAATGCGCACGTCTTTAACATTAGGCTCTTTGTAGATATAGGAAGAGAAAAATCGACGCAAAAAGAGATCATCGTAAGAAATTTTGGCCGATTCATTCTTCATATTGAATACCTCCGCCTTCGCCAAAATAGGTCGAATGCCAGGAAAATAAAGCCAAAACATAGGAATTTCCCCCACCACAATACCGTCTGACTTTAGGTTTTGAACCGGGGCAATCGCCACAATGCGAACCACCATGCCTGCTGTCCTACGATCAAAAACCCACTCTTCCTTGAGTCTGAATTTCACCACGTCGTTGGGATTAAACTCAACTTTTTCTACTCTGCGTTCCAAAGCGAATGTTATGGGATTGCTCACCGTAATGGTATCGTATTTCTCCAAAGCATTGAGAATTTCCGAAGCCTGCATCTTATTGCCATCGTAGAGTTCATCTGAGCGATAAATATATCCGTTCAGGTCACCTTTCTTGAGGGCATCCATCAATACATTAATCAACATACTCTTGGGGTGAATGAAGGGCATATTCAATTTCTGGTTGAGATCAATGACCCTTAGGATGGTCCAACTGAACATAACATCCTGCTCTTGGATTACGGGTAAGCGAATAGGATCCTTAGATACTGATAGGTTCATAGAGCGCTTGAACGCCCCATCGATGACCTCTGGGCGGTTTTGGCCGAAGGCTGACCAAGAGACGAGTACTAGGAATATCGGAAAAAAAAGATTCTTCATAAGTTAATTAATAGAATAAACGGCAGGAGGAAGCTTACGGGTAATTTTATCGGGACCAACAACCTTGACCTCGTCAAAAATAAAACGGTCACCAGATTTGGCATTGCGAATAATCTGTTGAAGCTTGGCGTTGTAAATCGCTCCTGTGTTAGCATAGAGTTCAACATCCCTACGCGAAGCGAAGTAGAGCATCCTGAAACTGATCACATCAAAACGCATATCAAAATCAAAATCCTTCAGGTTAGCAATCATCCCCCCCTGTGCCTTGAATTGCGAGACCGAAACCGTTCCTGGGGTTAATCCACCAATAGTGGCCTGAGGATCAGGAACAGCTTTAACCCGGAATAATGTTGATCCCAGCATTTGAGCCCCTTTACCATCTACTGATTTCCCTCTAACATCAATGTTCACACTCATACCTGGGGAATTTACACGGACAATGTACTTCCCTTTGGAACCTGCTATGCTGCCTCCTCCCGAAATCGAAGGCAAGATGTTTTCGGGAACGACCCCTGGTGCAGAAATAGAAACCGGGTTGTCAACACCGACGTACAAAACATTCATTTTGTCGGGAGATACCACCGCAGCTGGCCGTGCCACCGTGTACGAACTACTGAAAGGATACCTGGTCAGTTCGCCCGTTGTCGGGCTTACAACATTAATGAAGCCACCCCACTTCTTTTCACCTTCGGAGGTGGCCCTGATTTTGAGCTTTCCCATACCCCCTTCGACAGGAACCTGGGTTCCTCCCTCCAGACGAATATCCAAATCTTGCCTACTGTCATAAGCAACCAACATGATATCGGCTTCGTAGTCCTGCCCAGTCAACACATAACTGGATCGTGCCACAACTTTAGCCTCGACTTTGTCAAACTTGTACGATGCCGCATCAATTTGGCTGAGCAAATAACTAATCACCTCCGTTTCTGTGTTACGAATATCACTTTCATATTTCGAAAGAAGGGTAATTACGCCGGATAGGGGCATTTCTCCAAAATTGGATTGCAACCAATTCTTCCGAACCCCACTTCCTTCCTTAGAATCCGTGGCTTCATCCAAATAAAGTTTCAATTTCTTGCGATCCGATTTCGGAATCATTTTGAGAATCGTCGCGCGATATTCGTTGATTAAATTCTTAAATTTCACGCCTTTAGGGCTTCTGCCTTCGGGATTCACCAAAACCCGGGACGAAATATCAATATTGCCGTCATCATAGACCCTTCTTATTCCATCTTCAATCTTAAAATCCTCTTCATCCACCTTTTGATTTTTGTTACCGCCCAGGTCTATCATTTCTTTTTTGATGTCGCTCACGAATTTGAGCAAGATGTTAGTTCGTTTGCGAATAATTTGAGCTTTGTCAAAATTGATTTTGGCCTTCCCGGGTTCCTTCTCCATGCGATCATCAAAAGCTAGGTAAAGAGCCTCGTTTTTCTGCCCAACAGACTGCGACGTCTCTTCCAAGCTTTTGTTAATCATCGCAAAGGCCTTCAAAATTTCGGCGGACACGTTCAAAGCGAGCATGGCGGTCAACACGAGATACATCATGTTGATCATTCGCTGCCTTGGAGAAAGTCTTTGGCTGGCCATTGTTAACGATGCTTATAGGTAAGGATGAGTCTAAAAAACGAATGAATACAATACTTGTTAAACGGGTAGCTCCTCTTGAAATTAATAACGGGTGGACATGGCGTTGAGCATGTTACCATAGACTGCATTCAAGGAGGAAATGTTTCGATTCAGACGGGCCATTTCGTGTTGGTATCGCTCCGCATCCTCTTGAATTAATTTAAGCGAATCCATCATCCGACTAACACCTTCTACGTTCTCACTGGCCGTACGCAATGCCGTTGCCGTGTTTTTCATCTCTGCATCGTACATGTTGTTGAACGTACCAATATTTTCGACAAGTTTCCGCATTTCGGCCCTGTATAACCGTGTTTCATCGCCTATATTCTGCAATTCTGCAAGCGATTCCGAAGAAGACTTGACTTCGTTTTGATACGATTGATTGGCTGAAATCAAATACTCATTAAGCTTCGCCATTTGTTGGTTATATACCCTGGTCTGCTCCCCCATTCCGGACATTCCTTCCAAAGAACTGGAAACCGACTGTGCACGGTCGGCAACCTGACCCATGGATTGGGTAGCCTCACGGACCTTGGATGCAAACTCACCTGAACTGAAGCTGGCAGTATTAATTTCCCCCATTTTCTGAACATTGGTGTTCAAAGCCTGAAAATTCTTGCCCAGATTATCCAAAACATCTTTGCTAAGGTTGGCCTCACGCATTAAAGCACCTAACGTAGCCGGCGGGGCTTTGGCCTCGCCACCGGCCAATTCAGGATATACCAAAGACCAATCCGTATCCTCAGGAGGCGGTTCAAATCCAGAAACAAAAAAGATTATTGCCTCTGTACCCAGACCAAGAGTCAGGAAGAAGTCCGCAAAAGGCAAGTGCCTGATTTTGAACAAGGCTCCAATAATTACAACGGAAGCACCCCATCCGTAAAGGTAATTAAGCGTTACTCTACCTTTCTTGGATTGTAAGTATTCAGCAATTTCTTCTTGTTTAAAAGAAAATTTCATGTTTTAAGGTTTAAAATTGAAAATGCAAAATCGAATATCGTTTTATCGAATGTCCCTGATATCCCGGCCTGTAAAGTCCATTACGCAGCGGAAGCCAATCGTAGAACGTGCTGAGTCCTGAAAATCGTAAGCTCTGGTTCCGTTCATTAGGTAATAGCCGACATCTTTCCAGCTTCCCCCACGGATTACTTTCCTTTTGAGGTATGTCAAGTCTTCGGATTTAGCGTTATGACGATAATCCGGATTCAAATCACCCATAAAACTGCTGGCTGACTCATCAAAAGTCGATGCAGTCCATTCCGCAACATTTCCAGCCATATTATATAGGCCAAAATCATTCGGATTGAAAGAATAAGTTTTGGCGGTGTAAGTGACCCCATCATCTATATAATTCCCTCTGCCTGGCTTGAAATTAGCCAAAAGGCAACCCCGATTATTACGCAAAGAAGGCCCCCCCCAAGGGTATGGTGATGACATTCTTCCACCTCGGGCCGCATATTCCCATTCAACTTCGGAAGGCAGCCGAAATGGAAAACCCAGTCTCATTCTTTTTGACTGCCTGTAAGTTTGCAACAACCTTGTCCGCCAATCACAGAATGCATTGGCTTGATTCCAAGAAACCCCTACAACCGGATAATCGTAATATGCTGGATGGCTGAAGTATAACTGAGTTTGTGGCTCGTTGTATGAGTAAGCCATGTCTTTGGTCCAAACCAACGTATCGGGGTAAATGTTAATGGAACGCGCCTCCACAAATTCGTTGCGATTACGGCCGGAACCCGTGGAAGCAGCCGTGGAATAATCATATACCTTATAATTGTAAACAAACCGGGGAGTGTTCCACTCTTTTTTTCCAAATACTCGCTGATTTTCAGGAAGAAATAAATCTTCCAGTTCTTCAATGACCGCGGGGTCATTCCAATTTATCCTTGCTTTCCAGTTGATAAATTCATTACCATCCTCGTCTTCAACGGTATTCCCCAGAATCGTATGAGCGATGGAATCTCTGACCCAATTGATAAATTGACGGTACTCCGCATTGGAAATTTCAGCATCATCCATATAAAAAGGCCGCATGGTGACATTCTTCAACGGACTATTCATGTTGAATAGGATGTCTTGATCTCCTTGGCCATAAAGAAAAGTGCCTTGACGAATGTAAACCATGCCATACGGGGTCGTTTCCAACCATCTGCCACCATCTCGTGCGCCAACAAGGTCCCCCGTATTGCCACCGCTGCATGCTCCAAGCAGCAATCCTACTCCTAGGACAAGGAATGACAGAGGACGGAAGGCCCCCTTAGTCTTATTCATGTGATTCTTTGCGGTCATGTTCATTTTTTGCAAGCTTTAAAGATAGCAATCAAAGCAGAAAATATATAAAAAACTTAAAAATACCGAGGTGTCAAAATCTTCTTTTGAGGGGGTGGCGGTATTTTAATCGTAAAGTCATACCCAAGGAAGACTTCGTGGGACCCGTTGGCCAATCCGCCTAAATCTCCCAAGTGCTCGGTATAAGAATACCCAAACCGTACACCGTTTCTCATGCGGTAACCTAATAAACCCACGATACCATCGCCTTGCGAATACCCCCCTCCAACCCAAACACGGGTTCCAATAGAAAGCATTAGATTGTAATCAATTTGTGAAACGAATGAATTTGACTTGTACAGAATCGATGGAGTCAACCGCCAATACTTGTTCAACGGAATTTGGTACCCTGTTGATGCGAAGAAATTGCGAGCATATGTAAGATTAGACCCAGTATTATTGAACTGAAGTTTGGGTTGGTTGAGACGATTTACTGCAAAATTCACAAACCAGCGAGAGGATTGAAAATTAATACCGGTCCCTATATCGAAGGCATTGGCTTGAACATTGGTGGAAACCAACAAGGGATCATTGGGGTTCTCCGGGCGAAACTTGGTGCCATCAAGACTAGTCTGAATCATGCCACCGTACACCCCAAGGCCAATGCTGAAAGTTTGAAAAGGAATGCGAAAGGCATAATTGAGGCGAACATTCGTGCTCTTATTAAAAAATTCCTGGTCCTGAATCACCAAAAGGCCCAAACCACCTCGCAAGAATTCAACCGGAGCGTGAATACTGAAGCACGTTGTCCGGGGTGAGGCATTTTCTGGAATATTGACCCATTGATAGCGGGAGGCCAAAAGGGTGCTTATGGCTTGTCTAGACCCTGCAACACCAGGATTGAAATAAAAATCGTTGAACATATACTGGTTCCACTTGGGCTCTTGTTGAGCATTCGCCAAAGGAATTACCATAAAACCACCAACAGTTAAAATCAACGCAGCGATAGACCTCCAACGGGATTGATTCAAACCTGCTTTCATTATGCCGAAGAAACGAACAAATCGTTAGATTTGAGCTTTATTTTGATGGTTTTTTCAAACATGCCTCAAGAGCCATCACCAAAGAGGGAAATTCAGGGGTGGGGGCGGCAATATCAAGCCTCAAACCCCTTTGACGAACAGCATCATGCGTTTGGATGCCCAAAGCAGCAATTTTAGTATCGTTCTGTACAAAATCCGGGAAATTCTCGAACAAGGACCTGATTCCTACCGGACTGAAAAAGCATAAAACGTCATATTTGATGTCCGCTAAATCACTCAAATCACTGGAAACCGTTTGAAACATGACAGCTTTGATGATTTTCAGGCCATATTTTTCCGCCTTAAGCAGGAAATTTTCCGAAAGTGCATCGGAACAGGGCATAAGGTAAGCAATGTCCTTGTGCTTCATCATTTGGGGAAGTAGGTCCTCCAATTTTCCCTTACCAAAGGCAATTTTCCGTTTCCGAAGCTGGGTATAACGCTGCAAATAATGCCCCACATTCTCCGAAATGCAGAAATATCGAGTCTCAGGATTAACTTCCACACGCATTTCTTCGCAAAGTCTGAAATAATGGTCTACCGCATTTCGGCTGTTAAAAATGACGGCCGGATAATCCCCCAAAGCAATTCTGGCCTTTCGAAACTCTTTGGCAGAAATTCCTTTGACCTCTATAAATGGCCTAAAGTCAACCTTGATCCCGTAACGGGCACCCAATTCCATCAAAGGTGTACGCTCTCCGGGTTCAGGTTTGGGTTGGGAAACCAGAATGGTTCGGATTTTGGGTTTGGAAATAGCGTCTTCAGCCATGGGTTTAATTCATTGCAATCATCAGGATAGGGATGATTTCAAAGGTGCAAATATAGAAAATCATTAAAAAAAGGCGGTTCATGGAGAATTCCTTCGCTAAGCGAAGGAGACGCACCCAACGAAATCCAATGGTTAAGGCCAAAAGGACCCCGGACGTGGCGTAGGCCACCGTGACCCAACGGTTGGTTCCGAAGCGGTAAATCAAAGAAATCCAAAGCAATACCGGGATCAAAACGTGAAAAACCAAATTGAAGCTGGCTTTGAGCCAAAGGAAGCCTTCTGCAAACTCGGCAACCCATGCCCAAAGCCTTAGCCACCCTGCCCAAACCATAAAGGCAATGACCAAAGCGATTGTCCACATCAATACCCAGATTGGAACCTGTCCAAAGCCCTCAGGGATCTTAGGCATCCAAGTGACATGAAAGTTGGTTGAGCCGACCATAATTAGTCCCAGGGTTGCATAACCGATCAACGTCCAACCCCAAGACACCAAACCCGATTCTTGGCCCTTTTGGCGTATGCCTTGCAGAAAAATGCGGTAGTTGATCAAGGCATGCAACTTTCCTCCGTAATAGGTTGGCTCTTTGGCCAATAACCAAGACGCCAACAAGCAAAGTACCCACCAAAGCGCAAAATGAGGGTCGGCAGATTCAGTACCTTTCAAAACGGCAGGACTCATGATTGCATTCCATTTAAGTTCCTTGGGAAATCCCCTTTCCAATCCAAAGGCCAAGACGCATGCCAACATAGCTACCACCCTTCCGTCCTATCTTCATCAATTTTTCTCAGATTTTAAATCACAAATTTACCTTTGAATAATGAAATGAGACTTATGAAAACAGGAAAGTTGCTGGTATACCGGGCCTCCGCAGGATCAGGCAAAACCCATAATCTGGTCTTTGCCTTTCTCAAGTTGGCGCTTCAAGCTAATGACCCTCGAATAGTGCGACAAACCCTAGCAATCACCTTTACGCGAAAGGCGTCCATGGAAATGAAGGAGCGAATTCTTAAACAACTCCAATTCATGGCTACTGAACGCGGTAGGCGTCCCGAGAACCCCAGAACTGAAGCCATGGAATTGGACCTTATCAAAGCGTTAAAGTGCAACGAAGCTGTTCTTCAAACCCGCTCCTTTCAATACCTGCAACACATGTTGCACCGCTATGCCGATACGGCAATCAGTACCATTGATTCCTTCATCACCCAACTTGCACGCCCATTCTACCGGGAGCTTCAGACCGGACTTGATTTTGATATTGAACTCGATCGAGATATTGTGATTGAACAAGCCTTGGATGAATGGATGAACAATCTTGGTGCCGATAACCAAGCCGTCACCGACCTGATGCACTTTTTGGCCCAATACCGCAACCACAAAGAGCAGTCTTGGAATACCCGGAACCTAATGGCACGGTACGCAAAGTTCCTCTTCGAGGATAGAACATATGCGCATTTGCATCAGCTGCTAAATCGCACCCCTGAATCCTACCAAAAACATTTTGATGAATTGGATGCACGACTTCAGCAACATTTGGATTATACGCTCAAAGAATCCTCTAGGCTGGCTCAAGAAGCACGTAACATGGGCTTCACACCGGATGACTTTGTACAAAAACGCTACGGGATCCTCGCTCACTTGGAAAAATTAGCAGGCGGTGATCAAGTGAGCCTGCATTCAGGAGCTATGGACGCTCTTGCAGAGGGTCGTGTGGTGCAACCAAAATGCAAACTCGTAATGCCAGATTCTTGGATTCAAGAGGCGATTGAATTTATGCAATACCGAACAGCCTCGGAGGGTGAAGTCGAACTGCTTTCGGCACTTTTGGAAATGCGTTATGCCACAACGCTGATGGGGTCCATGTACCGACATTTCATGGAATTCAACCGGAACCAACTTCGAATGCCTTTGAATTTCATGTATTTCCAAATGGCCGACTTAATCCGTCAAACCCATCCAGAGTACCTGTGCGATCGCGTTGGTCAACGATACCAACACATTTTAATCGATGAGTTTCAAGATACTAGCTTGCTTCAATGGCAATGCCTTTTCCCGCTTGTTGAAAATGCTTTGGCCTCTGGCGGTACAGCCCTAATGGTTGGAGACGTCAAGCAATCCATATACCGATGGAGAAATGGGGATGCACGACTCCTTGCCTCTTTGCCAAATGATGTGTTAGGAAATTCAATTTCTCCCCTTTGGGATGGTTTGTTTGAAGGAGTTCCCTTACAAACCAATTACCGATCTGCGAAAAACGTTATAAATTTTAATAATTCATTTTTCAATTGTTTACGAATCAGCCACAGCATGGTAACCAACCCTTTTTTCAACGAGGTTGAACAAGGTTTGCCAGCCTCAAGTTCCCCGAACTTCGCGATGGAAGGGCTTGCACAGGTTGTCGTTTTGGATCCTGAAAAATCAGGTTTATCCTTGGCCTCGGAGAGAGTAAGGCTTTGTTTGGAAATCATTCGATCCCAATTGGCTCTCGAATTCAACGGGAAATCCCTATTTCAACCGAACGAAGTGGCCATTTTGGTCCGAACCAACCGAATCGGAGCAGAAATTGCAAGCGGCCTCTTAGCAGCGGGGCAGCCGGTCATCTCTCCGGATAGTCTCGTATTGGGACAACATCCCGAAGTGGAAAAGCTCATGTTGGCATGGCAATTTCTCCAAGATTCTCGAAATATGCTGAACCAGGAAGCCCTTCTACTTGCCCTCCACCCCGAGCAATACAAACTTGGCACCCCACCGGTTGAAATAACCTCATGGTTGCACGCACAATTTCCACTTTGGAATGAAGAGCGAATTCTGCAGCTCCCCTTGGGAATGCAGCTCCATGAAATTGCCCATGTCATAGGATGCCCTTCCCAAGACGCTTATGTAAAACGACTTCTAGATGAATGGACCTTGCAATGTGCCTCCGGGTTGGGGATCCAAGAACTCCATGATTGGTGGGATAGAAATCGCAACAAAATAAAATTGCAAATTCAGGAAAGAGAAAATGCGGTGACTGTCCTCACGGTACACAGCGCCAAAGGCCTGGAATTTCCGGTCGTGATCCTCCCGGAATTGGACCGTTCACGGAAGTTATCGGTCATCGAATACCAATGGCTGCAGGCAGACCAAGATCCCTCGCTTCAGACCCAAGCCATGCAAGGAGACGAACCCAAGCCCATACACCTTGTTTCGACGAGCAGGCTCAAGAAAGGACCTGATCATTTGAAAGAAATCGGCTTGAAAGAAGATCAAAATAATGATTTGGACTATTTCAATTTATTGTATGTGGCATTGACCAGGGCCAAATCCTCCATGATCATTTTGACCGAAAAAAAATCTTCCGCTAGTGGTCCCATCACCTTTTCCAAACTGTTTGAAGAATTCGTAAAGACCACGCAAGGCCAAGAGCTGGTACACCGTGACCATACCTCTTTTGAAAGTTGGACTTTGGGCACACCTCTGAACATTACCTACGATGGGTTACCCATACAAATCGAATCCAATACGCTCCAGAAGACGTCAACCTTAAACCCTGTCCCCTTGGCGCCTAACACCCCAGGCACCTGCATCGAACAAAATTTGAATTGGCGGCAACGGCAATGGGCAGACCCATTAGAGGCAGGTAGCCTGTTTCATTATGTGGTGGCCCGTTTTGATAGGGATCGCAACAAAACCCTGGCCACAGAAGAATTGATGGCCAGGCAAGATTTACCGCTGGCTTTGCGTGAAAAGGTAAGGGATTGGGCCCTTGAAGTCGTGCAACGCGATGACCTCAAAGAATGCTGGGACGGGTCCTGCACCGTGTTGCGCGAGCTTCCTCTCCTCATGGGCAATGGTCAATTCTTGAGGCCTGATATGGTCCTGCTTCGTCACGATGGCACAGCCCGCGTTATCGAATTCAAAACAGGTTCCGCCAAGGACGAACATCTCCAACAGGTCGATCGTTATGTCACCGCCCTTCGCGAATCCGGCATCCATGCGGAGGGCGAAGTGGTATATGTCGGCAGAGAGGCTGCTTAATCGATTCCTTAGAATCGGGGTTCCAATCCCATGTTATGGAAGAGGAAAGACCATTTGTCTGCCGCCTCGTCTAGGATCATCGACGTAGGTTTCCCGGCACCATGCCCGGCCTTCACATCAATACGAATCAGAACCGGAGCCGATCCGGCCTGCTTGCTCTGCAATTCAGCGATAAACTTGAAGGAATGGGCCGGAACAACGCGATCATCGTGATCGGCCGTAGTGACCATGGTGGCAGGATAAGCAACTTTGCTGCGGACATTATGAACCGGTGAATACCCACGGAGGTATTCGAACATCTCCTTGGAATCATCGGAACGGCCGTAATCGTAGGCCCAACCGGCTCCAGCCGTGAACGTATGATAACGAAGCATGTCCATCACCCCAACGGCAGGGAAACAAACTTTGAATAAATCCGGACGCTGGGTCATGCAAGCCCCCACCAACAAGCCCCCGTTAGACCCCCCGGCAATAGCCAAGCGCTCTGGTTGGGTATAGCTGTTCTCGATCAACCACTCGCCAGCTGCAATAAAGTCATCGAATACGTTTTGCTTGCGCATTTTGGTGCCGGCATCGTGCCATTGATCCCCGTATTCGCCGCCCCCTCGCAGATTCGCCACAACATAAATCCCGCCTTGCTCCAGGAAGAACAAATTGGAAACCGAAAAACTAGGCGTCAAAGAGATATTAAAACCACCGTACCCATAGAGCAGTACCGGATTCTCTCCGGTGGGGTTCACATCTCTACGATGAGTTAAAATCATCGGTACCTTGGTACCGTCTTTGGATGTGTAAAATACCTGCTTGCTCACATAGTGATCAGGCTCAAAATCTACCTTACTTTGTTTGTAAATCTTGGAACCCCCATGAAGGTCGTATCGATAAATCACCGGGGGCTGGGTATACGACGTAAAGGAATAATAACATTCAGTTTCACCACGCTTGGCCCCAAAGCCCGAAGCTGTTCCTAAGCCGGGCAATTGAACTTCGTGAATGCGTTTTCCTTGCAAATCGTATTGAATAACCTGGGACACTGCATCTTTGAGATAAGTAGCCATGAGGTATCCTCCCGCAGATGTCACCGACAAAGGGAATTCGGTTTCCGGAATTAATTCCTGCCATTGTGCCGAAGAAGGATCCTTGGAAGAAGCCACCATGAGCCTGCGGTTTGGAGCTTTGAGATTGGTCAGAAGATAGATTCGATCACCCTCCACATGCACGATATCGCTTTCGAAATCAAGGCCAGTAATCATGGGAAGAATAAGCGCATTTTTGATTGATAAATCTTTGATATAAAGCTCATTACCGTAGGTTGCCTGGGCCGCCGAAATGAAGAGCCAGCGATTGTCTTCACTGACTACAGCACCCAAATACCGATAAGGCTGTTTCTCGCCACCAAAAACCAATTCATCGCCTCTTTGAGGCTTACCCATTCGATGGTAATACAATTTGTGATACTGAGTTTTACCGGAAAGAGCGGAGCCATCTTTAGGCTTATCGTAACTGCAATAAAAGAAGCCCTCCTGGCCTTTCCAAGAAAGGGAGGAAAACTTAACATCAAACAAAGTATCACCCAAAAGCTTGCGGTTTACCGCATCCATAATCACCACCTTACGCCAATCCGATCCACCTTCGCTAATTTGATACGCACAAAGGGATCCGTCCTCCGAAAATTGGATGCCTGCGAGTGAAGAGGTTCCGTCCTTGGAAAATTGATTGGGATCCAGAAAAACCTCCGGCGCAGCATTGTCACCGGATATTTCACGGTAGAGAACGGACTGGTTTTGCAATCCATTATTCTTGAAGAAATAAGTATATTTCCCCTCCTTGAATGGGGCCGAGTACTTCTCATAATTCCACAACTTCTCCAGCCTTTTGCGAACATCGGCACGGAACGGAATGGTCTTGAGGTAACCGAACGTTGTTTCGTTCTGCCTCGAAACCCATTCGGCTGTTTCTTCGGAGCGATCGTCTTCCAGCCAGCGGTACGGGTCCTCGACAACTTTGCCAAAATAGGTATCCAACTGATCAACACGTTTGGTATCAGGGTAACGAAGCCCCTCGCCGTAGGCCTGACCAACCGCTTTCAAGGAGGACAACATCAGCAACAGGAGAAGTAAACATGGGAAATGGAAGGTGCGCATACAATGATTTTTCTCAAAGATAGGCTCCGCATGGGCAATCCTCTCGCCACTTATTTGGTTTTCCTAAACGCAATGTACCAACGCCCGCAACTCCACTATGCGGGATGGATTTCTATAACTTCTTGACTAGAAATTTGGTTGGAAAGCAAAGTAATCCAAAGGATTCTGAAGGCTTGGCCTTCAAAGAAACATGATGGGCACGATGAGCCCGAATCATGGCTTCGAGGTAAGGGATACGCCATCGCACAGGAACCTTCCAACGACGATGAACCCAACCGTCATGCATCACAAAATACAAGCCTCCGTAGGCACAGATCCCGACTCCCAACCCCAGAATCAACGTATGGTAATCCAAACCCCACCACAAGAGGCCCACGCCCATTCCTCCAAAAAACAAAGAAAATAAATCGTTCCATTCCAAGCCTTTGCCCGATGGACGGTGATGGGTATGGTGAATAAACCAAAGCGGGCCATGCATCAGATACTTGTGAATGAACCAACCAAGGATTTCCATACCGGCCAGGCCAAGGATTATTCCGGAGAACAGGACCATTTTTTCAAACATTGGATAAAGGTAAGCCCCTCTTTCGCGAAGCTATGGTGTCAATCAGGTTGGCTGAGACTCCGACTCGATGAATGCAATTAATTCCCGAAAATCTCGGACCAACTTCAGGGGGGCTTCCCAAACAATCTCGTGTTCGGCCATATTCGCCAATGGACCTGTGACCAGGTGCGTGCAACGAGGGAAGTCAGTGCGAACCTTGGAAAGATAATCGCTGACGGAACCCTGGGCAATGGCCGAAGTCAGGGCAAAAACCGTATAGTCCGGCTTGTATTGCTCATCAAGAATTGACAAATCGGGGTAAGGAACATTGGTGCCGATATAGGTTACAATCTGGCCCCTGTTTTTGAGCAAATAGGCCGCAAAAAGCAAGCCTAATTCGTGGTACTCCCCCTCAGGGAGGTACAGAAGGTATTTCCGGGTCAGTCTACGGACCGGAATTGGTTCTAACGGGTCCACGCCCTCCAACCTATCGATGCCCACGATAATTTTCTGTCGGATGATGTTGGTGATAAAATGCTCATGAGCAGGACTGATGGACCCCGTTTGCCAAAGGATACCAATTCGACGAAAAAAAGGGAAAATGAGGTCCATCATGGCCTCTTCAACCCCGCATTGGTCAAAGGCTTTGGACAATAAGTTTCGAAAAGCCCTATCATCCAGACTAATCATAGCGAGCGTCAAAGCCTCTAACCGCTCATCCAAAGGCAGAGGCGCCATCTCATGTTCTAAAACAGCCGAATGCAACTCTTCGTTGCTCAACCGAGCCAAGGCCGAGATTTTGTGGCCTTGACGTATTAAGGCCGATATTCCCAATAATTTACGAAGATCGTCTTGGTCGTAAAAGCGAATGTTAGTTTCGCTTCTTTTAGGGCAAATCACCGCATGCCTTTGTTCCCAAACCCTAAGGGTATGGGCTTTGATGCCGGTTAAGGCCTCAATATCTTTGATGGAAAAGCGGTCCACATAGTTTCAACACCTTTGTTTCCATATTGTTTCCATGAAATTCAATCCCTGATGGGTTCCTTGACTGTATTATTGCAAATCAATTGCTCTTTATGAATCTCCAGAATATCCTCAAAATCGTTCTCCTTGGCCTCATCGTATGGTTAACCTACGAAACTATCGAGACCATTGCCGAACCCCTTCGCTTTGACAAGGAAAGGGACTACCGCTACGGTTTCGTGATTGAACGCCTCAAAATGATTCGAACCGCTCAGGTGGCCTATCGCGAAAACAACGGGGAATTTGCCGATACGTGGGAAAAACTTATCAACTATACCAAAAACGGGCAAATGAAAATTACCAAGGTGATTGGAAACCCCGATGACTCAGCAGATATCCGCAAAGGTATTCAGTACGAGACCATCCTTATTTCGGTGCGAGATTCTCTGTTCAAGAACTATCCCATCGATTCACTGTGCTATGTACCGTTTGCGAACACAGCGAAGTTTACATTACGTGCCGGTAAAGTCAAGAAAAGCAGTTTGGAACTTAACGTTTTCGAAGTCACAGACTCTGCGCCATTTGATAAAGAGAAAGTCCTTCGCGTTGGATCTATGGTTGATGCTAATCTTAGTGGGAACTGGGAATAATGCTGTTCAACTAAAAAATCATTTTTCCTGTCGGCTTACCTTTTAAGCAAATCCTTGAAGGGCTTCTTGGCATGGAATCGACAATGGTATGCGCTGGATGGCGTAGATCATAAACCCCTTCCCTACCCCTATCCTGAAATCATCCTTCCCGAATCCCTGAGTGCGTGGAGGGAATCTGAAGACCTAGGGTCAACCCAGAAATCCGTAACGTTTGCCGAAAATCTCCTCAAGAAGGGGCCTAATTCCTTTGATATCTCGGAATTGGATGGATCCGAGGAGAGTCATACGGAAGCTGAAATAATTGCCGATTTTCCGCGGCAAACATGGATTCCGGTCAGCCTGTTGGACGAATGGCCCACAACACAGTCTAACCGTGGCTTACTCATTGATCATGATCTGATTGCCGACCTAGTGACACTGTTCGAATCAGTATGCGGGCCATTGGGAAATGAAAACCTTGGTTGGCAACGGATTCCTGGTATGGACATGGCGCAGCTCTTTGCCGTACCCTTATCGATCTCCACAGAATTGCATTCCCCCACAGGACAATGGAGCTTGCACAACGCTTCCGTTTTATGGGCACAATACTGGATGGAGGCTGTCCGTAACACCGAAATCAAGGGAAGGCATATCGCCATCATCTTGGGTGATCGGGACTTTAGTCTTTGGATTTACAAGGAACAGCGGTTTATCCATCACGGAAGATACCTTTGGAATACCCTCATGGATATATTGTATCATGTGTTAGCACGTCGCTCGGATCGAGAAATTAATTGCATTCACTTCTTGCAGCAGGTGGCATGGACCGCCGAAGAACGCGGTATCCTGGACACCTCTTTCGATCATATCTTCATCCAACCTGGAGCAAGTTCAAATCCCGATTCTGATTTGTCCATTATACGGCTTGCGCTTACCCATAGCCTGCAGCAGTGGAATCAAAAATACGGATAACAGGAGGCCGTCTGGCCGGTCGCTCCATCACGGTGAAGCCTTCTCGTTGGGTGGTACGGCCTTCCACGGATATCGCTCGTCAAGGGCTTATGAATCATCTTGACTCCCGATTGAACTGGTCCCAAATACGCACCTTGGACCTCTTTGCAGGAACAGGCAGTCTAGGCCTAGAATGCCTATCACGCGGTGCCCTTGCCTTAGTCAGTTTGGACCTGCATCCCGAGGCCCTTCGCCATCTGCGTCAACTCCGCCAACAATGGGAACTGAAGCAATGGAATATTGCCGGAGCCGATTTGCTGTCGTCAGACAAGCCCAAAACCGGTTCATATCCTTGGAAATTTACCGAACGCTCATCCGAATTCCCGGAGAACGCTGGACCCTTTCAACTGGTGGTTGCTGATCCACCCTACGGCGACCCCCGTTTGGAAGGACTCGCTGACGCGCTTCTTAAAGGCTCATTATTGGTCATAGGAGGAATATTGGTCATCAAACACGCTATAACTTACCGTAGGATAGCCCTTACCCATACGCCAACCCATGTCCTTACCTACGGACAAAGCCAATTCAGTATATTTGAGAAAAGCACCTAGGCTCTATGAACTTGCGTACAGCCCTTTTCCCGGGCTCCTTCGATCCCATCACCTTAGGCCATTTGGACCTGATCCAGCGGGCCTTAGAACATTTTGACCGATTGGTAGTTGGCATTGGGTATAATACCGACAAGAAATACCTTTTCTCGCTGGAAACAAGACTCAATTGGTTGCAGGAATTGCTAGGAGGAGACAATCGGGTGCAGGTGGTTCAGTACCAAGACTTAACCGCTCGATTTTGTCAAGAAATCGGAGCCTCTTTCCTCATTCGTGGTCTTCGAAACACCACCGACTTTGAAAGTGAGAAAAGCATAGCCCAGCTCAACAGAGATTTGTTTAAGGTGGAGACTTTTTTTCTGGTTTGCGACCCTGGATTGCAGGCGGTATCATCCTCCATTGTGAGGGAAATTGTCATTCACGGAGGAAACCCCGCCCCCCTGGTTCCTGCCGTGGTCGCTCGTGGAATCTCAGCCCTAAGACCTTCGGAAGATCCGTAAATTTCTTTCACCATCAACCGGATGGATGGGTAGGTCGCCGGGAGAATTTCATGATACATACGCTGAATATCAATCCATTCCAACGACGTAATCCCTTCGTCAAGCTGAGGAAAAAGTTCCTGATTTTGTTCGGAAGAGGCGTTCATTTCGTACCATACCGTGCTTTTCAAGGCCGGATAACCCTTGTACATATACCAATGGTAGGTTTGGTAACATTGGTCTGGGTTTAACAATTTTAAACCCTTCAGGCCACATTCTTCCTCGCATTCCCTAACAGCCGTTTCGGCAGGACGCTCACCAGATTCTACTTTGCCTTTCGGCAAATCCCAACGCCCGTGTCTTTGCATCCATAACATCCGTTGATTCATAAAGACCATGCCCCCCGCTGCTTCGATGAACAGACTTCGACCACACAACTCTGCCCAAACCATATCCGGGCGATTGACCACTATTCGTTGCTCAATTACTTCATTGGCTTCCGTTCGATGAACCGATTCCTCCTTCAGCCTTTCCACAATCTTGGTCCAAACCTTGTCCACAGAGGACTCGATACCCCCCCTCGAATTAAAAGAATGAGGATCTGCTAACAACCCTTCTGGCAATAGGCTGTTGTACGCTTCCAGTACAAATGGCGTTTCATGACAGAAAAACCGATAAATTTGAGACATGAATACCCACGAGATTGCCTCTAAGATTGCCCAAATTCTTCTTGAAACCAAGGCCGTTCAATTTTCGCCTGCTCAACCTTACCAATGGGCCTCGGGCTGGATCTCTCCCATTTATTGCGATAACAGGGTCACTCTCTCTTTCCCGAAGTACAGAACGCATATTCGTCAAATGTTGGCCGACCGAATCTCCCACGAATTTAGCCAATGTGATTTGGTGGCCGGGGTGGCCACAGCAGGTATTCCTCAAGGAGTCCTCGTCGCTGAACAATTGGGGTTACCCTTCGTGTATGTCCGTTCCAAACCCAAGGATCACGGAACTCGTAGTCAAATTGAAGGCCGATGGGAATCAAATGCCAAGGTTGTCTTGATCGAAGATTTGATCTCAACCGGTGAAAGCTCCTTGCAGGCGGCCTCTGCTTTGCGTCAAGAAGGGTTGGAGGTACTGGGGGTCTTAAGCATTTTTGATTACGGATTCCCTTTGGCCGCGGCGAAATTTGCTAATCAAGGATTTCGGTTTCTCAGCTTATGCACCTACTCTGATTTGCTTGCGGCTGCTGTAGAGTATAGCTACTTGGACCAACAAAGCCTGGATTCTCTGGAGCAATGGCGCCTTGCTCCGGAATCATGGTTACCTGCCACCGCTAACTAAGGTTTTCGCAATGGCCCTCGTTGGTTCTTTGTTCAAACGAACCCTGCAAATAGGCAAATCCTTGCAGTTCAGAATTTTTAATCCCTCCTTTCATCAGAAGCTAGTCTTGTTTAGGTTGTTGCGTAAAGCCCGCAAGACCGAGATTGGAAAGTATTACGGATTTTCCTCCATCCTCGACTCGGGAAAGATTCAGAAAGAATTTAGCAGAAGGGTCCCCATCCATGACTACAATATGATGCACAATCGTTGGTGGAAATCCTACGATGAAGGCCGTTCCAATATCACTTGGCCTGGCAAAATCAAATACTTTGCCCTAAGCAGCGGGACTTCCGAGGCAGCAAGCAAGTACATCCCCGTTTCGGGCGATATGATCAAAGCTATGCGCCGAACTTCCATCAAGCAGATGTATGCCTTGACCTTGTATGATTTTTCAACATCACTCTTTGACAAAGGAGTCTTAATACTCGGGGGATCCGCAGATTTGAAATACTCTGGGCATTACTATTACGGAGATCTCAGCGGGATCAATACCTCCAAGGTTCCCCTTTGGTTCAGCCCCTTCTTCAAGCCCGGGGAAGAAATTGTTCGGATTAGAAATTGGAACGAGAAAATTGAACAAATCGTCTTGCTAGCACCCCGCTGGGATATTTGGGTGGTCACGGGGATTCCAGCATGGCTGCAATTACTGTTTGAATGCATCATTGAGCGTTACAAGGTTCAGTCGATTCATGATATTTGGCCCAACCTCCAGGTCTTTGTTTTCGGTGGAGTAGCCATCGATCCTTATTTGCCTGCTTTTAACAAATTGTGCCGCAAGCCTTTGATTTTTATTGAGACCTACCTGGCTTCCGAGGGCTTCTTCGCTTACGATGCCCGTCACAAAGACCTCAAAAAAGGGATGCGCCTCAACCTCAACAGCGGTATTTATTACGAATTCATCCCCTTTAACGAGCAACATTTCAACGATGATGGGCATATGTTACCTGGAGTTCAAGCCATTCCTTTGGACCAAGTTAAACTCCATTGCGATTATGCCTTAGTCATAACCACGTGCAGCGGGGCTTGGCGTTACCTCATCGGTGACACCATACGCTTCGAGTCATTGGAACACATGGAGATTCGCATTACCGGGAGAACCCAGCATTTCCTGAGCCTTTGCGGTGAACACCTTTCCCTTGAGAATATCAACCAAGGCCTCTTGCGGTTGTCGCATTGGTCAGGGATTGCTCTGGGCGAATGCACGGTGATGGGCCTTAACCAAAAAGGGGTCTATGGTCACCGATGGTACCTCAGCGTGGAGGATGCATCTTTGGAAAGCATGCGGTCCAGAAAATCCGAACTCGCTAATCAATTGGACGAAATTCTAAAGGAAATCAACGACGATTACAGCCTCGAACGAATGCATTCACTCAAACTTATGGAATTGGAAATTATTCCCTCCAGTTTGGCTTTGGAGTGGATGGCCGCCATAGGAAAAATCGGAGGGCAACATAAATTCCCAAGGGTTCTCAAAGGAACCTACGCCAAGTCTTGGATGGCGTTCCTCGCAAGCAAAAACTTGGGAGCGGACCACTAAAATACCAGGGTGAACCTCCAATAATCCAGAGTTCACCACCCTAGGTTCCCGATACACCACCCAAAACGGCGGACCTTCGAATCAATTTTTCGAAACCAATTGTTCCACCTTAAGCCTGGCCTTAGTCAGGTATTCCCTGCACCAATTCAATTCCTCCATGGCTTGGGTATAAGCTTGCATAGCCTGATCCAAATCTTCGCCAGGACGCTCGAGACTCTCCACCAGCTTACGAGCAGCCGCAAGCCTGCTTGCGAATTCACCAGGAGTACCGTTGATTGATCCTTCCGCCCCTTGTTTCGGGACCTTATTATTTTCCTTTCGTGCCATAGGATATCAAGGTTAGGTTGAGTACAACAAAGTAAAGGATAATTTTGACACCAAGAAACCTTTACCGAATTAGGCTATCATCCACCATCCTTAGACCATGTAATTTATGGCGTACTGGCTCTTAAAGTCTGAACCTGAAACTTATTCCTGGGATGACCTCTGCCGAGAGCAGATTGGGACTTGGGATGGCGTCCGCAACCACCGCGCCAAATTGAATTTGATGGCTATGCAACAAGGGGATTCCGCCCTTTTTTACCATAGCATTTCAGAAAAAGCTGTGGTCGGTGTGATTGAAATCGTGGAAGAGGCTTTCCCTGATCCAACTGCTGATCAGGGAAAGCCCTGGGTAGCCGTACGGGTTCGACCATTGACCCCACTAGATCGTCCGGTGACCCTCCAAGAACTCAAAAAAGACCCCAAAATGGCTGGTTTGATGCTGCTAAGTCATACCCGCCTATCGGTCATGCCCTTGAGCAAGGCGCATTTTGATGCTATCTTAGCGTGCGCTCAACGGACCGAACCGTAACAAGGTCCGAAGCCCTTTATGACACCAGGAAGGCAAAATCTCTTAGATTCTACCCAACTCAGCTTAATATTGGAGCGCTTGAGTCAAGAGTTGATTGAAAATCACGGCCATTTCAGCCGGAGCATCCTCATCGGGCTCCAACCAAGAGGATCCCTGATGGCCCAGCGAATTCATCGTATTCTCCAAAATCGCCTTCAAATCCCTGCCTCCAAAATTCCCTTTGGCCTTCTAGATGTTACCTTCCATCGCGATGATTTTCGCAGGAGGCAAGGACCGCTAATTCCCTCAACAACCCATATCGATTTTTCGATCGAAGGCCAAAACGTCATCCTTATCGACGATGTGTTATTTACCGGCAGAACACTCCGATCCGGCTTGGACGCTTTATTGGATTTTGGAAGACC
>VHAW01000010.1 GCA_016872225.1 Sphingomonadales bacterium
CAGTTCAAGAACAATCCGGTCTAAATCGTTCGTTATGATTCTGATTTTACTCTGAATTTGGTTCTTATTGGGGGTTCTGGTACTTAATACCCCATTTTGGAGGAATTTGGGGTTAACCCATACCCCTGTGACGATAGATGATTCTTCGGTCCCACCTTTCAGTTGGGTCTTCCTTAACCTGAGGTATAGGGGACATTCTCCATCTTCATTCGGAGTCGGTTTTACCTTAAAGGAAGTACTTCATACCACCTCAAATATAGTACAACTTACAAAAAGTTTGGGGACCTATATGGGGACCTGACATATTTAGAAAAGCATATGTAACTGATTTTCAATTACATAGCCCTTCTAAATGTCGGGGTGAGAGGATTTGAACCTCCGACCACACGCCCCCCAGACGTGTACGCTAACCGGACTGCGCTACACCCCGATAACCTTACAAGCGGCCTCCCGGACGATGCTAAGTCGCAAATATACACCGATGCAGGAGCGTCACAAGACCAAAGGGCCTGTCAGTCGTTTTAAACGCTTGAAAGCGGATTTTGGTCTCCTTGTGGCTATTTTGCGAATGCAATTGGGTAGAATAACCTATGAAAATACTGGTTACAGGGGCTAACGGCTTGTTGGGGCAAAAGTTGCTTCATCGGTTGACTTCAGAGCAAGGGCTTCAAATCACGGCCTCGGGTCGTGGGGAACATCGTCTTGCAAAAGAAAGTGGAGGATACAATTACAGGTCCCTGGATGTCACGAATCGAGAGGCCGTTAGGGATTTCATCGCAGGTTGTAGACCCGATTGCGTTATCCATACAGCGGCCATGACACAGGTGGACGATTGCGAGAAAGATCCGCAGGCCTGTCATTTGAATAACGTAGAGGCCGTTCGCATATTGGCCGAAGCCTGTGAGCCGTGGGGGACGCATTTGGTGCATTTGTCTACTGATTTCATTTTTGACGGAAAGAGTGGGCCCTATATCGAAGAAGATGAACCCAACCCGCTTAGTGTTTACGGTCAGTCCAAGGCCGAGGCCGAAAAAATTGTGATGCAATATTCCGGCCCATGGACCATTGTACGCACTGTTTTGGTTTATGGTTTGGCTGCAGACATGAGTCGGTCCAATATTGTGTTGTGGGTCAAAAAGTCCTTGGAAGAAGGCCGTGAAATTCGTATTGTATCAGATCAATTTCGTACTCCCACCTTGGCTGAAGATTTGGCGGAGGGTTGCTGCAGGGTGGCCTTGCGGAAAGCAACAGGAATTTATAATATCAGTGGCGGGGAATATATGTCTGTGCTGGAAATGGCAAGGCGTATAGCGAGGTATTTCCAATTGAACGATAAATTAATCGAATCAATATCAACCATAGCCTTGGGTCAACCTGCGGCAAGGCCTTTATTGAGCGGTTTCATCATTGACAAAGCAAAGCGTGATTTGGGTTTTGCCCCCCGTACCTTGGAGGAGGGTATCGCATTGATTTTGGAACAATTTAGAATTCAATCAAAACAAGCTGTAAATTGAGAACACTTAAAGTTTGAACTATGAGTAGCAGCCAAGAATCCTGGGGATCCCGATTGGGCCTTATTCTCGCTATGGCCGGTAATGCGGTTGGTCTGGGGAATTTTCTGAGATTTCCCGTTCAGGCCATTCAGCATGGTGGCGGAGCGTTTATTATTCCTTATTTGGTTTGTTTTTTACTAATGGGTATTCCTTTGTTATGGGTCGAGTGGGCGACAGGTCGATTCGGCGGTAAAAAAGGCAATCATTCGACGCCGTTTATTTTGCACGAATTGGATCCGAAACGGGCCCTGTGGAAATATGTGGGTGTCTTTGGGATATTCACCAACATTGCAGTGGCTGCGTACTATTGTTACCTTGAAAGTTGGACACTGAATTATATATGGATTTTTATCCAAGGCGGTTTTAATGAGATAGGCCAGGAGGGGGTTGCGAATTATTTTGCTTCGTATACCACAATGGACCAAAACTATTCTGCGATTTTCTTTTGGTTGATTTGTCTTTTTCTTAACACTTACATTCTGTCCAAAGGGTTGTCTGGCGGTGTGGAGAAAGCGGCCAAAGTGGGCATGCCTCTGCTCCTTCTGTTCGGTTTGTTTTTGGCCTACAAAGGCATCACCCTCAAAGCCGGTGAGTTTGGGGCCTTGTTGGACGGCACCGTAGGACTTAATTTTTTGTGGACTCCCAATTTTGATTCGATTTGGAATACTGAGGTTTGGCTGGCTGCTGCAGGGCAGATCTTTTTTACGCTGAGCGTGGGTATGGGGTCGATACAATGTTATGCCGCTTATGTACGCAGCAAACAAGATATTGCATTGAATGCTATGTCTGCGGGTTGGATGAATGAGTTTGTGGAGGTGGTGTTGGGTAGTTCCATCCTAATTCCCATTGCAATTGGTTATTTGGGGGTGGATCAAGTAGTTGAATTAACCAAAAGTGGCGGTTTGGGATTGGGATTCAAAACTTTACCTTATTTGTTTACACAGTGGGGGTCTTTGCTGGGAGCTGTGGCAGGGATATGTTGGTTTGGACTTTTATTTTTTGCGGGGATTACTTCTTCGTTGGCTATGGGAACTCCAGTCATGGCTTTTTTGAGGGATGAATTTGGATGGGGTCGTAGGTCCTCGGCATGGACCTTCGGACTGATTGTTTTGTTATTAGGTGCTCCTACGGTATTCTTTTTCAACGAGGGTGTTTTTGATGAATACGATTATTGGGCGGGTACAGTGAGCCTGGTGCTCTTTGCCTTGCTTGAAGTGATTTTGTTTGCATGGATTTTTGGGATGGACCAAGGGTGGAAAGAAATTAACGAAGGGGCAGATATGAAAATTCCTTCGATTTACCGATTCATTATTAAATATGTTACACCTTTTATTTTGCTGGCTGTTTTCCTTGGATCCCTACCGGATATTTTATTTAAAATTCAGAATCCAGGTAATATCTATGTACAAGGTGCAAGGCTCTTGTTGCTTGCTCTCTATGCTGGAATAGCCTTTGTCGTATACTTGGCCTATCGTCGTCGGAAAGCACGGGCTTAGTATTCATCAATTATTCTTCCAATTTAACCCAGACCCCATGACGACTACCGCTTTGATGACTTTGCTGCTATCACAGGGAATTGTGACAATTTTTACAGGGTATTTTTTATGGAAAGTGTTGAAAAGTCCACCCAAATCGCCGGATAATCATTGTGATGAACAGGAGACTGATGTTTCTTGATGCCTATGCCGAGAAATTGGTTTCAATCCATGACCCGTATTGGAACTCAGGAGGCGTTGGGTCTAGGGCTTTTGTCGATTATGGTGTGGGGTGTGCCTGCCCTTCGGGAGTGGGTCCTGCGAAATGAAAGAGCAGTTGAAGTCAAGGACCCATATCTTCTGGGTTTGATTCAAGAGGTATGTGATGAAGAAAGGCTGAACCGAAAACTTACGCAAGAAGGAAAACAATTCCTGGCCAAACTTAAGCCGGGAGAACATATTGATTTGAATAGGGCGGATACGAACGATTTAATGCGTTTGCGAGGGGTAGGGCCGTCTTTGGCTCGGAGAATATGGGTGTACCGAAACAGGCTTGGGGGCTTTGTAAATGCTCATCAATTGTTGGAAATTTACGGAATGGATAGCATTACTTTCGAGGTTGTGCTACGGTATGTAACATTGGAAACATCTTTTATTCGGCGAATCAGTATCAATCAGGCGGATGTGGAGGTTTTGTCCGATCATCCCTATGTGGGTTGGTCGCTGGCCAAGCGTGTTGTGGCTTACCGCCGACAGCATGGGTTGTATCGTTCAACGAGTGACCTTTTCCAAATTCTTGGGACTGATTCGCTGCAATGGGTGAAGGCGTTGCCTTATCTCAAGCTTTAGAGTTCAGGAATCTCCTTGGATGTAGCGTGGGATTCTGTTTGGGCTTAGTTTTGCCTCATGGATTTTAGTATATCAGAAAGCACCACCATGATTGGCTCTTCCGTTCGGGAATTTGCCGCTCGTAGAATCAAACCACATTCGATGGTATGGGATGAAAGCCAAGAATTTCCACGCGAATTGTTCAAGGAAATGGGACAGCTTGGTCTTATGGGTGTATTGATACCTGAAGCCTACGGGGGGACTGGTTTGGGTTACGAAGAATATGTGGAAGCTATTGTGGAATTAGCCAAAGCAGATCCATCCGTGGGACTCTCCATGGCGGCTCACAATTCATTGTGCGCCGGTCACATTATGGCCTTTGGTAATGAAGCTCAAAAGCATAAATGGTTACCTCGCCTGGCTTCAGGCGAATGGATAGGGGCATGGGGCTTGACGGAGCCGAATACGGGATCGGATGCCCTTCGTATGTTGACAACAGCGATTGACAAAGGTGATCATTGGCTGTTAAATGGGGCCAAATGCTGGATTACCCATGGCAATTCAGCAGAGATTGCGGTGGTGATGGTGAGGACTGGTGAACTTTTGGATTCTCACGGGATTTCGGCCCTCGTCGTGGAGCGTGGTACCGAAGGTTGGCTTCAAGGCCGCAAAGAGAATAAGCTCGGAATGAGATGTTCCGAAACCACGGAAATGATCTTCAAAGACTGTAAGGTGCCCAAAGAAAATTTATTAGGGAAGGTAGGAGACGGTTTTGTGCAGGCCATGAAAATTCTGGATGGAGGGAGAATCAGTATTGCCGCATTGTCGTTGGGGATCGCCAAGGGGGCATTGGATGCTGCCGTGCGCTATGCTGGGGAGCGTCAGCAATTTGGCAAACCTATCGCAGAATTTCAAGGCATTGCATTCAAGTTAGCGGATATGGCTACCGAAATTGAGGCAGCGCATCTATTGACGATGCAGGCCGTTGCCCTCAAAAATGCCGGACAAGCGGTTACCAAGATTTCTGCTATGGCCAAGTATTATGCTTCAGAGGTTGCGGTCCGCGCTTCCACGGAAGCGGTGCAAATCTTTGGCGGGTACGGGTACACCAAAGATTTCCCGGTAGAAAAGTATTATCGTGATTCCAAGCTGTGCACGATAGGAGAAGGAACCAGCGAAATCCAAAAATTGGTCATTGCAAGGCAATTATTCAAAGAATCCTGATTACCTTTGCCCTCCTTATTTCAAAAGCATGCTTAAAATCGACCTTAAAGACAATGAAGCCGTAGATAAGGCCCTCAAGCGTTTCAAGAAGAAATTCGAGAAAACAGGGGTGCTTAAGGAACTGCGTGCTCGTCAGGCTTTCGAAAAGCCATCGGTCAGGTCGCGTCAACAGCGATTGCGTGCGGTATACCGCCAGCAGCTCCTGCAGACGGACGTCGTTTAAGGACCTAAATTTGCGGTAACTATGGATTACCGCAATTTCTTGCGCTATTTGCGCTTCGAGAAGAGGGTTTCGCCCCACACCATTGCGGCTTACGTCTTAGATTTGGACCAGGTCAACGATTATTTAAAGTCAGATTGGGAGATTGGGAATGGGGAATTTCCCACAACCCTGCATCTACGCTCCTGGCTGATCTCCCTCATGGAAAAGGGGCTGCAACCCAGGTCTATCAACCGCAAGATTTCCACCCTCAAAACCTATTTTAAGTTTATGATCCGCGAGGGTCTGCACCCCGGACCAGACCCCTGCAGAGCCCTCCAAAGGCCCAAAACCCCTCGAAATCTGCCTCGCTCGGTGAGCAGGGGGGCCATGGAATTGCTTTTGGAAGAAGGTTTGCCGGAAAAATTGGAGGAATTGAGGAACCGCTGCGTGGTAGAGTTGTTGTACGGTTGTGGTTTGCGTAGGGCTGAACTCATTCAGCTCAAATGGCAAGATTGGGACCGTTCCAACGCCCAGCTCAAGGTCATCGGCAAGCGGTCCAAGGTTAGAATCTTGCCTTTGACCAGGGAATTAATCGATCTCCTGACGCATTATAGAGATGTTTTTGGGCAAAATGGGTCTTTTGCTACGGATCAAAGCCTCTTTTGCACCTCCAAAGGCGAGCCTTTATATCCCAAATTGGTGGGTGATATCGTGCGAAGGGCCTTGAGTCGGGTCAGCACTCAGGAGCAGCGCAGCCCCCATGTGCTCCGGCACAGCTTTGCCACCCATATGTTGGATAATGGAGCTGACCTTAATGCTGTCAAAACCCTGTTGGGTCACGCGAATTTGGCAGCTACCCAAGTATACACCCATCAGTCCATTGAAAAGCTCAAAGAAATTCACCGAAAAACTCATCCCAAGGGGTGATGGGTGAGACTGTTCACAGAAGAAGGAATGTGCTTATTTTTTTTAAATCTAGCGCTTTTTGATAAGTTTTTGAGTATCTTTGCATTCCTTTTGTCAAACCCTGTCACCCGATGGGGTTTTGTCGGCTCAAATCGAGGCATAGGGTCGTTCTTTAATGCTTGCTGTGCCTCCTTAGCTCAGCTGGTAGAGCAACTGATTTGTAATCAGTAGGTCGCTGGTTCGAATCCGGCAGGGGGCTCGGATTCGGGGAGATACCAGAGTGGCCAAATGGGACCGACTGTAACTCGGTTGGGAAACCTTCGGAGGTTCGAATCCTCCTCTCCCCACTCGGGCAAGCAGACTTCATGCTTCACCGTGCGGGAGTAGCTCAGTTGGTAGAGCGACAGCCTTCCAAGCTGTAGGTCGCGGGTTCGAACCTCGTCTCCCGCTCCAGAATCAGGATTCTTTTACCAAGGAATTTCCTGCTCAGGGGTGTTCTGTACGGATTCACGCTTCCCTCGGAATCCGCTCCATCCACGCTAGCAGCGAGATTTTCACCCGCCGTTGTAGCTCAGGGGTAGAGCACTTCCTTGGTAAGGAAGAGGTCGTGAGTTCAATTCTCATCAACGGCTCCATTCCTCTTCTGCTTTGTATTTGCTCTTTCGATCGTGTCCGCTCCGTTCAATTTCTTCTAAATCAAAATCATTCATCACTTTTTAAACAAGCCCTAACTAATTCAAAATTCACAATCATGGCAAAGGAAAAATTTGACCGCTCCAAACCCCACGTCAACATCGGCACTATCGGCCACGTTGACCACGGTAAAACCACATTGACTGCCGCCATCACCAAGGTTTTGGCCGAAGCCGGTTTGTCAGAAGCCCGTTCCTTCGATTCTATCGACTCTGCTCCTGAAGAGAAAGAGCGCGGTATTACTATTAACACCGCTCACGTAGAATATTCTACAAACAACCGCCACTATGCTCACGTTGACTGTCCAGGTCACGCGGACTATGTGAAGAACATGGTTACGGGTGCTGCCCAAATGGACGGCGCCATCATCGTGGTTGCTGCGACGGACGGACCTATGCCCCAAACCCGTGAGCATATCCTGCTTGCCCGTCAGGTTGGTGTTCCTGCCCTCGTTGTCTTCATGAACAAAGTGGATATGGTTGATGACCCAGAGCTGCTTGAGTTGGTTGAAATGGAAATCCGTGAGCTCCTTAGCTTCTACGAATTCCCTGGTAGTGATATTCCTGTGATTCAAGGTTCTGCTTTGGGTGCCCTCAATGGTGAGGCTAAATGGGTTCAAACCGTCATTGATTTGATGGACAAGGTGGATAACTACATTAAGACTCCTCCTCGTATGACCGAACTTCCATTTCTCATGCCAGTGGAAGATGTGTTCTCGATCACCGGGCGTGGAACCGTAGCCACGGGCCGTATTGAGCGCGGTGTTATCAATTCTGGCGACCCTGTAGATATCATTGGTATGGGCGCTGATAACCTTAAGTCTACCGTAACCGGTGTAGAGATGTTCCGCAAAATTCTAGACCGTGGTGAAGCTGGTGATAATACCGGTCTCCTCCTCCGTGGTATTGAGAAAACCGATATCCGTCGGGGTATGGTCATTTGTAAGCCTGGTTCGGTGACTCCTCATAACGAATTCAAGGCTGAGGTTTACGTCCTATCGAAAGAAGAAGGTGGTCGTCATACCCCATTCTTCAATAAGTATCGTCCTCAGTTCTATTTCCGTACCACGGACGTTACCGGTGAGATTGCTCTTTCAGCTGGAACCGAAATGGTGATGCCAGGTGACAACATTTCAGTGGTTGTGAAACTGATTTCTCCCATTGCGATGGAAAAAGGTCTTCGTTTTGCGATCCGTGAAGGTGGCCGTACCGTTGGTGCCGGTCAGGTTACTGAAATTATCGCCTAAACCAAGGGCCGTAAGCGGCGGTATCTCCCTATACCCTCAGGGAGATTTCGCTGTCTATACGGGTGTAGCTCAATTGGCAGAGCGATGGTCTCCAAAACCATAGGCTGGGAGTTCGAGTCTCTCCACCCGTGCTGATCTCAATCGCCTGCGTTCAACCTCAAGACCTTTTTAAGCATGAACAAAATCATCGCCTACATCAAAGAATCCAGAGAGGAGTTGCTCCATAAGACCAGCTGGCCTACTTGGGAACAATTGCAGGATTCCCTGATGGTTGTAATCGTCGCTTCTTTGCTGTTCTCTTTGCTAATTTATCTGATGGATGTTGGGTTCTCCTCGATATTGAGTGGTTTTTATCACCTATTTCAATAAGGTACCGACATTTTTTTGCAAACAAATTTATCATAATCTCAAAAAATGGAATCGAAGTGGTATGTAGTTCGCGCTATTAGCGGTAAAGAACGCAAGGCCAAGGAATGCATGGAATCCGAGATTGCCTATATGGGCATGACCGACCTTGTACCCCAGATTCTCATTCCATTGGAGAAGGTCCTTCAACTCAAAGACGGCAAGAAGGTGATCAAGGAGCGGAATATTTTGCCGGGATATATCTTGATTGAAGCCAAGCTTAACGCAGACCTTGCGGCAGCCATTACCCAAATACCCAACATTATCGGTTTTCTGGGTGGGGATAACCCAACTCCCATGAGGGAATCGGAAATCAACAGGATGCTGGGCAAGGCTGACCAAGTGGCTGACCAAGCGGAGAGCATGGTGAATCCTTACCGCATGGGTGAAACCGTGAAAGTTATGGATGGACCGTTCAACGAGTTTGTGGGTGTCATCGAGGAAATCAATGAGGAGAAAAAGAAACTGAAAGTCATGGTCAAAATTTTTGGCCGCAGGACTCCCATCGAACTCAATTTTATACAAGTCGAGAAAATTTCATAAGCAGCATTAATATCCCCACATAGAAGACAATTGTTATGGCCAAGGAAATTTCAGCATTTATCAAATTGCAGATTAAAGGCGGTGCCGCTAATCCTGCTCCTCCCGTAGGACCCGCTTTGGGCTCCAAAGGTGTGAATATTATGGAGTTCTGCAAGCAATTCAATGCCAGAACCCAAGACAAAGCAGGGAAAGTACTTCCCGTTGTAATTAGTGTCTATGCAGACAAGTCCTTTGATTTCATCGTCAAAGCTCCTCCTGTCGCTGTTCAGCTCATCGAGGCTTCCAAGGTCGCCAAAGGTTCCGCGGAACCCAACCGTAAAAAGGTTGGTCAAGTGACATGGGACCAAGTTAAAACCATTGCTGAAGATAAAATCCAGGACATGAACGCTTTCAAAATTGAGTCTGCCATGAAAATGGTGGCTGGAACTGCGCGCAGTCTGGGTTTGACCATTACCGGCAAAGCCCCTTGGGAGACTACAGTTACTACCGCCTAAATTTTGATTTAAACCTTAAAACGTACTCCGTGTCTGCTCTAACCAAAAACCAGAAAAAAGCCCAGGCCCAAGTTGATGCCAACAAGGCTTATAGGCTGAGTGAAGCCAGTGAATTGGTCAAGCAAATTACATTCACCAAGTTTGATGCTTCGGTGGATGTCAATGTCCGCCTGGGTGTTGATCCTCGCAAAGCCAATCAAATGGTGCGCGGCATTGTGACCTTGCCCCATGGAACCGGTAAGGTCGCTAGGGTTTTGGTACTCTGCAATCCCGACAAAGAAGCTGAGGCTAAGACCGCTGGCGCTGACTATGTTGGTTTGGATGAATTCATTCAGAAAATCGAAGGCGGTTGGACGGATGTCGATGTGATCATCACCCAACCCGGCATCATGGCCAAGGTTGGACGCCTGGGACGCGTTCTTGGTCCAAGAGGCCTGATGCCTAACCCCAAAACTGGCACGGTGACCGATGAAGTAGGGAAAGCTGTCAACGAGGTTAAGGCAGGTAAAATTGACTTTAAGGTGGACAAGTTTGGAATCGTGCATGCCGGTATCGGCCGTATTTCTTTTTCTTCTAAGCAATTGGAAGAAAATGCCACCGAACTTATTCAAACCATCGTGCGTCTCAAGCCATCAGCAGCCAAGGGTACCTACATCAAAAGTATTTACTTGTCTTCGACCATGAGCCCCGGGATTTGCATTGAACTTAAATCCATTGTTGGAACCTAATAAGGGATCTGGCTAACGATATCATCTATTATTCAAGTTACACCATAAGTCATGACCAGAGAAGAAAAACGCGAAGCAATTGACGGCCTAGCTTCCAAAATTGCCTCCAGTCCATTCTTTTACCTTACCGACTCTTCGTCTCTCAACGTTGAAACCATCAACAAGTTTCGCAGTTTGTGTTTTCAACGCGGGGTTGAGTTTCGTGTAGTGAAAAATACCTTGCTCCGCAAAGCCATGGAGCAGGTGGGTACCGGATACGAGGAATTGTTTCCTACTCTCAAAGGTTCAACATCCATTTTGATTGCGGAACAGGGCAATACAGCTGCCCGCATGCTCATAGAATTTCGCAAGGAATCTTCAAAGCCTTTGTTGAAAGCCGCCTACATTGATTCTGCAATTTATATTGGGGATAACCAATTGGATGCTCTCACGAGCATCAAGTCCAAAAACGAATTGATTGGGGAATTGTTAGGGCTGTTGCAGTCCCCTGCCCGCAATGTTATTTCAGCCTTGCAGTCCGGTGGTTCAACCATCGCCGGCCTCGTTAAGACCTTAGAATCCCGTGCCGCATAACCTCCATTATAGTTTCATATTCCCCCTGAGCTTCCATTTCATTCTATACAACAATACATATCAATCAAAACCTTAAAAAACCCATATCATGGCAGATCTTAAAACTTTCGCTGAACAACTGGTCAACCTCACGGTCAAAGAGGTAAATGAATTGGCCAAAATTCTTAAAGACGAGTACGGTATTGAACCCGCTGCTGCAGCTGTTGCTGTTGCTGGTCCTACTGGTAGTGGTGGTGGAGATACTCCTGCTGCCGCTGCTGTTCAAACCGAATTTGATGTTATCCTTAAAGATGCCGGCGGCAACAAACTTGCTGTTGTGAAATTGGTGAAGGATTTGACCGGTCTTGGTCTCAAAGAAGCCAAAGAATTGGTGGATGGAGCACCCAAGACGGTTAAAGAAAAATGCCCTAAGGACGAAGCTGACGCTCTCAAAGCCAAATTGGAAGAGGCCGGTGCTAAGGTGGAAGTTAAGTAAACTTCCCTTTTGCATAGTGGGTTGTGAGAACGAAAACATGGTTTTCGCCCTCACAGCCGCTTGTGTTTTGTTCAGGTATTTTTCTTAAACCCCTCTCCCTTGACCACTAAAACCACTCCCGAAGGACGCATTACCTTCTCATCCGTTCTCAATCCCCTTGATTATCCAGACTTCCTTGATATTCAGCTGAAATCCTTTAAGGATTTTTTTCAATTGGAAACCCTTCCTGAAAATCGTAAATACGATGGTCTTTACAGGGTTTTTGCTGAAAATTTCCCTATTTCGGACACCCGTAACAACTTTGTCCTAGAGTTTTTGGATTATTTTGTCGATCCTCCACGGTACAGCATTGAAGAGTGTATTGAGAGGGGGTTGACCTACAATGTACCGTTGAAAGCCAAGGTTCGGTTGTCGTGCAATGACAAAGATCACGAGGATTTTAAGACCATTGAACAAGAGGTGTATTTGGGGCTTATTCCTTACATGACTCCAAAAGGGACCTTTGTCATCAATGGTTCAGAAAGAGTGATTGTTTCCCAACTTCATCGTTCACCAGGGGTTTTCTTTGGACAGACTTTGCATAGCAACGGCTCCAAATTGTATTCGGCGCGTATCATCCCTTTCAAGGGATCATGGATCGAGTTTGCGACAGACGTAAACAACGTTATGTATGCATACATCGACCGCAAAAAGAAGTTCCCGGTCACAACCTTGTTAAGGGCCATCGGTTTTAATGCCGACAAGGATATTTTGAATATTTTTAATTTGGCAGATGAGGTCAAAGTCAGCAAAGCTGCCTTGAAAAAGGTTGTAGGACGTCGATTTGCCGCCAGGGTTTTGAAAAGCTGGGTGGAGGATTTCGTGGATGAGTCCACGGGTGAGCTGTCCAACATTTCAAGAAATGAAATCTTGATCGAAAGGGATTTGGTGATGGAAGATGCGATGATTGATTTGATTGTGGACTCAGGGGTTAAGTCGGTGATCTTTCATAAGGAAGATGTCATCGCGGGAGATTATTCAATCATTTTCAACACCCTGCACAAAGACACTTCCAATTCAGAGAAGGAGGCGTTGGATCACATTTACCGGCAGTTGCGTAACGCCGATCCACCGGATGATGAGTCTGCAAGGCAGATTATCGAGAAGTTATTCTTCTCCGATAAACGTTATGATTTGGGTGAAGTGGGTCGGTATCGCATCAATCGTAAATTGGGAATGCTAACCTCCACTAACGTGAGGGTACTCACAAGGGATGATATTGTAGCTATTGTGAAGTATCTGATTCAACTCTCCAATTCCAAAGCGGATGTGGACGATATTGACCATCTTAGTAATCGTCGTGTACGTACCGTTGGAGAGCAGTTGTTTACCCAATTTGGAGTAGGATTAGCTAGAATGGCTCGCACCATTCGTGAAAGGATGAATATCCGTGACAACGAAGTTTTTACGCCTACGGATCTTATCAATGCGCGGACATTGAGTTCGGTGATTAACTCCTTTTTCGGAACAAATCAGCTGAGCCAGTTCATGGACCAAACTAATCCCCTTGCAGAGATTACTCACAAACGCCGGTTATCGGCCTTGGGGCCTGGAGGCTTATCCCGTGAGCGCGCAGGTTTTGAGGTTAGGGACGTGCATTACACCCACTACGGCCGCCTCTGCACGATTGAAACACCAGAAGGCCCGAACATTGGACTGATTTCGTCGCTTTGTACCCATGCTAAGGTCAACAACATGGGATTTATTGAGACTCCATATTGGAAAGTGACGGGGGGCAAAGTTGCCTTGGAAAAAGGTAATTTAAATTTACCGGATTTTGGCTGGTCGGCGACTTTCTTAAGCGCGGAGGATGAAGACAATCGTACGATTGCACAGGCAAGTTCGAATGTGGATGTTAAAGGTAACTTCAAGACCAACCAGGTTAAGGCCCGTCTGATGGGAGATTTCCCTACGGTGAATCCTAAAGCAATTGAATACATGGACGTTGCCCCTAACCAAATTGTGGGGATTGCCGCCTCACTTATTCCTTTCCTTGAACATGATGATGCAAACCGTGCCTTGATGGGTTCTAACATGCAACGTCAAGCGGTTCCACTGCTAAGACCACAAGCGCCCATCGTGGGTACGGGTTTGGAAGGCAGGGTTGCCAGGGATTCTCGTGCTATGATCAATGCCGAAGGGGAAGGTGTGGTGGAGTATGTCGATGCGAATTCTATTGTGGTGCGGTACGAGCGATCTTCCGAAGAACGTCTTGTGTCCTTCCAATCGGATGTTCGCACCTACAATTTGATCAAGTTCCGCAAGACCAATCAATATACTTGCGTGAATCATATTCCATTGGTGCGTGTTGGTGATAAAGTTTCCAAAGGTGACGTGTTGGTGGAAGGTTATGCCACCCAACAAGGCGAACTTGCTTTAGGTCGAAACCTCAAAGTAGCCTTTATGCCTTGGCAGGGTTACAACTTTGAAGATGCGATTGTGATATCAGAGCGGGTTGTTCGGGAAGACTGGTTTACCTCGGTGCATATCGAAGAATTTGAATTGCAGGTACGGGATACCAAACGCGGAGAGGAAGAACTCACCGCCGATATTCCCAATGTTTCCGAAGAGGCTACTAAGGACCTCGATGAAAATGGATTGATTCGTATTGGTGCGGAAGTCAGAGAGGGGGATATCCTTATTGGTAAAATCACGCCCAAAGGGGAAAGTGATCCTTCGCCTGAAGAGAAGTTATTGCGTGCCATTTTCGGAGACAAGGCAGGTGATGTCAAAGATGCATCCTTGAGGGTGCCACCTTCCATGACCGGGGTTGTTATCGATAAAAAACTCTTCACCAGGGTTCGTCGGGACAAATCAGGGAAGGATCAGGAGAAAATGCTTATTGAAAGAATTGATAAAGAATTCGAAAGAGAGTCCACAGCTCTTCGAACCTTGTTGGTTGACAAGTTAATGGAAGTTGCCGAAGGTAAAGTGTCCCAAGGTGTCTCCAATAAGATCGGCGAAGAGATAATTCCGAAGGGTGTGAAATTCACGCGTAAAGGTTTCAACGAAATTGATTACGATAAAGTCAATGCCAAAGGTTGGTTGTTGGACAAAGAGAAGAGCGAGCTTATCGAACGTCTTCACAAGAACTACATGCTCAGGCTTTCCGAATTAACTGGAGAATCCAAAAGGCGGAAGTTCAGTATCCAGGTTGGCGATGAATTACCATCCGGGATTAACCAGCTCGCCAAGGTGTATGTTGCTCAAAAGCGTAAGCTCAAGGTCGGTGATAAAATGGCAGGAAGGCACGGTAACAAAGGTATTGTAGCCAGAATTGTTCGCGATGAAGATATGCCCTTTACCGCTGACGGAAAACCTGTAGATATTGTGTTGAACCCCTTGGGCGTTCCATCCAGGATGAACCTTGGACAGATTTATGAATCTGTGTTAGCATGGGCCGGTCAGGAATTGGGTGTCAAATTCGCGACCCCCATTTTTGATGGCGCTAGTTATGATGAGGTTAAGGATTACACCCTCAAAGCAGGTATTCCTGAATTGGGGGGTACCCAGCTTTATGATGGCCAGACCGGTATGGCTTTTGACCAGAAAACCACGGTAGGCGTGATCTACATGCTTAAGCTAGGCCATATGGTGGACGACAAAATGCATTCTCGTTCCATTGGTCCTTATTCGCTGATTACTCAGCAACCCCTTGGTGGTAAGGCTCAGTTTGGTGGTCAGCGTTTTGGTGAAATGGAAGTATGGGCATTAGAAGCTTTTGGTGCATCCAATATCCTCCAAGAAATTTTGACTTACAAATCAGACGATATTGTAGGCAGAGCCAAAGCTTATGAGGCTGTCGTTAAAGGCGATCCGCTGCCCCCGGCGAATATTCCGGAATCGTTCAATGTGTTACTGCATGAGCTTCGTGGCTTGTGTTTGGATGTCCAACTCGATTAAACCAATACCATGTCGTTTAGAAAAGATTTGAAGGTTAAAAGTAATTTTACCAAGATTCGCATCGGGTTATCATCGCCGGAGGCTATCCTTGAGCGTAGCCAAGGCGAGGTCATCAAGCCAGAAACTATCAATTACCGGACATACAAGCCTGAGATGGGCGGTTTGTTTTGCGAGAGAATCTTTGGTCCCGTCAAGGATTACGAATGCCATTGCGGCAAGTACAAGCGCATCCGTTACAAAGGCATCGTTTGTGATCGTTGTGGCGTTGAAGTCACCGAGAAGAAAGTGCGTCGCGATCGTATTGGCCACATCAAATTGGTCGTTCCTGTTGCGCATATTTGGTATTTCCGTTCCTTACCCAACAAGATTGGTTACTTGTTGGGTTTACCCAGCAAGAAATTGGATATGATCATTTACTATGAAAGGTATGTGGTTATTCAGCCTGGCGTCAAAGAAGGTCAGCTCCAGAAAATGGATTTTCTTTCCGAGGAAGAATACCTGGATCATTTGGATTCCTTGCCACGGGATAATCATCACCTTGATGACAAGGACCCTCAGAAATTTATCGCCAAAATGGGCGCTGAGGCCATTAGCGACTTGCTCGAACGCATTGATTTGCATGAATTGTCTGCTCAGCTTCGTTATCAAGCAGCAACCGAAACATCGCAGCAAAGAAAAACTGATGCCTTGAAGCGCCTTAAAATTGTGGAGGCATTTCGTTCATCCAATCAGGGTGGCCAAATTAATCGCCCTGAGTGGATGGTAGTTCGGATGGTTCCCGTTATTCCACCTGAATTACGGCCTTTGGTGCCCTTGGAAGGTGGCCGCTTTGCAACATCCGATTTAAACGATTTGTATCGTCGTGTGATCATTCGTAACAATCGTCTCAAGCGTTTAATGGATATTAAAGCGCCCGATGTGATCTTGCGTAACGAGAAGAGAATGTTGCAAGAATCGGTTGATTCTTTGTTTGACAACAGCCGTAAGGTCAATGCTGTCAAGGCAGATGGCAACAGGGCTCTTAAATCCCTGAGTGATATGCTCAAAGGGAAGCAAGGTCGCTTCCGTCAAAATCTCCTCGGTAAGCGTGTTGATTATTCGGGTCGTTCGGTGATTGTGGTGGGGCCCGAGCTCAAACTGCACGAATGCGGCTTGCCTAAGGATATGGCGGCTGAATTATTCAAGCCATTTGTGATTCGTAAATTGATTGAGCGGGGTATTGTTAAAACAGTAAAGTCTGCCAAGAAATTGGTGGATCGTAAGGAAGCAGTGGTTTGGGATATTTTAGAAAATGTGTTGAAAGGACATCCCGTCTTGCTCAACCGTGCTCCGACTCTTCACCGCTTGGGTATACAATCGTTTCAGCCTAAACTTATTGAGGGCAAGGCCATTCAATTACACCCCTTGGTATGTACCGCCTTTAACGCCGACTTTGACGGCGACCAAATGGCTGTTCATGTTCCGTTGGGAAATGCAGCCATTTTGGAAGCTCAACTATTGATGTTGGCGTCCCATAACATTTTGAATCCTGCCAATGGATCTCCCATTACGGTACCCTCTCAGGACATGGTTCTTGGCTTGTATTACATTACCAAAGGCCGTAAATCCACTGATACTGAGAAGATCAAGGGCGAAGGCCTTACTTTTTACTCCGAGGAAGAGGCTATCATTGCTTATAACGAAGGCAGGATTGCTTTGCATGCTTGGGTCAAGGTTAGAGTGATTGTCCGCAACGAATCCAGTGAATTGGTCCGAAAAATTGTGGATACCACCATGGGGCGGATCCTCTTCAATGTGGCCATCCCTTCGGAAGTCGGTTATGTAAACGAATTAATGACCAAGAAGTCCCTTCGGGATTTAATCGGTATGATTGTTCGTGAGACCGATATTCCCACGACGGCAGCCTTTTTGGATCAAATCAAAGAAATCGGTTTCAAAATGGCCTTTAAAGGAGGACTCTCCTTCAACTTGAACGATGTCATGGTTCCCGATAATAAAGTAACCTTGATTGAAGCCGCGCAAAAAGAAGTGGAGGAAGTTACTGGAAACTACAACATGGGCTTCATCACCAATAACGAACGCTATAATCAGGTGATTGATATCTGGACGCGAACCAATTCCAGAATTACCGATACGTTGATGAAAGAAATTTCCGCCGACAAGCAAGGATTCAATTCGGTCTACATGATGTTGGACAGCGGAGCTCGTGGTTCCAAAGAGCAAATTCGTCAGCTGGGCGGTATGAGGGGCTTGATGGCTAAACCTCAGAAGAGTGGTGGCGCAGGCGAAATCATTGAGAATCCTATTTTATCCAACTTCAAAGAGGGCCTTAACGTGTTGGAGTACTTTATCTCTACTCATGGCGCTCGTAAAGGCCTTGCCGATACGGCCCTAAAAACAGCAGATGCTGGATACCTCACGCGTCGTCTTCATGATGTAGCGCAAGACGTGATTATCAGTGAAGAAGATTGCGGAACTCTTCGTGGAATTGAGGTAACAGCCCTTAAGGACAATGAGGATGTCGTTGAATCGCTGAGGGAGCGTATCGTGGGTCGCGTTACGGCTTCCGATATAGTCAATCCTATCGAAAACAAAATTATACTTGCCGCTGGTGAAGAAATCACCGAGGCGATGGCAATGGTGATCGAAGCCTCCCCTGTAGAGGCTGTTGAGATTCGCTCTGTATTGACTTGCGCCTCGGTTACGGGTGTTTGTGTTAAGTGTTACGGTAGGAACCTTGCGACGAACCGTACGGTTCAAATCGGTGAATCGGTAGGAGTTATCGCTGCACAGTCCATTGGGGAACCTGGAACACAGCTTACTCTTCGGACCTTCCACGTGGGGGGTGTTGCCGGTAATATCGCCACCGAATCCCAGCTGGTTGCGAAATTTGATGGATTAGTTGAATTTGATGAGGTACGAACCGTCACCTCCGCATCCAATGACAATGCGGACAATGCCGTAGAAATTGTTGTGTCCCGATCTGGAGAGATCAAAATCATGGACCCCAAAACAAGACTACCCTTGATGACCAATGTATTGCCTTACGGGGCAACTCTTTCAATTAAAGTTGGTACCAAAATCAAGAAAGGTGATCTTATTTGCACATGGGACCCTTACAATGCTTTGATTATTTCAGAGTTCAAGGGAAAAGCCGATTTCGAGCATATCGCCGAAGGCGTTACCTACCGCGAAGAATCGGATGAACAAACTGGTCACAAGGAGAAAGTGATTATCGACACCAAGGACAAAACTAAAAATCCTGCCGTTCGAATCATGGATTCCAAAAAAAATAATTTGAGAACCTACAACATACCTGTAGGGGCTCATCTTCAAGTGAACGAGGGGGACGTCATTCTACCGGGCACCATTCTTGCAAAGATTCCCCGCTCTACCACCAAAACACGTGACATCACCGGTGGTCTTCCTCGGGTAACGGAACTCTTTGAAGCGAGGAATCCCTCCAATCCGGCCGTTGTTTCGGAAATCGATGGTGTCGTCACCTTTGGCGGTGTGAAAAGGGGTAACCGGGAAATTCAGGTTGAGTCCAGAGATGGACAAATCAAAAAATATTTGGTGCCTCTCAGTAAGCATATTTTGGTTCAGGACAAGGACTTTGTGAAAGCGGGCGATCCATTGTCGGATGGCGCCATCACTCCTGCCGCAATTCTGTCTATCAAAGGACCAGGTGCAGTACAAGAATATTTGGTGAACAATATTCAAGAGGTTTATCGCCTGCAAGGGGTAAAGATTAATGACAAGCATTTTGAGGTTATTGTTCGTCAGATGATGCAGAAAGTGGTCATTATTGATCCAGGCAATACAACTTTCCTAGAACAGGAAGTGGTGAATAAACAGGATTTCATGAAAGAGAACGATGAGATTTTTGACAAACAAATTGTCCTGGACTCTGGTGATTCGAATGTGTTACGGAAAGGTCAAATTGTGCCTATGCGTAAAGTGCGTGACGAAAATTCAGCACTCAAGCGTAGGGATATGAAGCCTGTTGAATTTGCACGTGCCATGCCTGCTACTTCACAACCTCTACTGCAAGGTATTACAAGGGCTTCTTTAGGGACAAAAAGCTTTATTTCGGCGGCTTCTTTCCAAGAAACCACCAAGGTCCTCAACGAAGCGGCCATTGCAGGCAAGGTGGATGAATTATTGGGTCTCAAGGAGAATGTTATCGTGGGTCACTTGATTCCGGCCGGAACAGGTGTGCGTACCTATGAGAAAATCGTCGTAGGCTCCATGGAGGAGTACCAGCGTTTGATGGCTTCTAAAGAAGAATTTGAAACTGAGGAATCTGTCATTCAAGATTAAATCACATTTTTAATTTTGGCTCATTAAGTTCTAATCCTTCTTCCTTAATTAAATTAGCAGTTTTTAACAAAACGCCTATGAGTCAGCAAGATTCCAATCAAGAGAATCAAATTAACATCGAATTGGACGAGCAAGTCGCCGAGGGCGTGTACAGTAATTTGGCCATTATCACGCACTCCAATGCGGAATTTGTGGTTGATTTTGTCCGTCTTATGCCCGGCCTACCTAAAGCCAAGGTTAAATCCCGGATTGTATTAACGCCTCAGCATGCCAAGCGCTTGCTTCATGCTTTGGCCGATAATATCGATAAGTTTGAGCAAGTACACGGAGAGATTGATCTTGGTGAGGTTGTGGGAGGGGGTTCCCTGCCCATGACTTTCGGGGGTCCCACTGCTCAGGCCTAGATCCTGAGCTAATGGGTGTTCTGGGCTTCGAGTTCTTCTCTGGTCCGGCCTTGTTACGGTTGCATAAGGTATCGCTGAACAGAGCGACCGCCCTTTTTATCTTTGAATTGGAGCAAATACCAACCCTGGAACAGAGTTGTCTCTGTCTCGTTTTTTGATCTTAAATCCCATTGCAGTTTGACTTGCTCGCAGGCCTCAGTATCCCAAGTCATCGTATGCAGAATCCGTCCCGTTAGGTCGATGATTTGGGCCTCCAAACCAAAGGGCAGATCCAATTCACGAATATCCAATGTGATCAAACCGTTTCCAGGATTAGGGTAAACGAGAGGGGCCCGCATGGCAATTTCTTGAACACCGAGAGGGGCCACTACCACCACTTGCCGGTGTTGTATTAAGGAATCGGCGCATTGATGAGAACCGTAAACCCATAGGCTTATGGGATACACGCCAATTTGATTATAGCGTTTTTGTGGGGCATACCCCGCGGTGAGTGAGGAGCCGTCGCCAAAATCCCAAATGTAATAGGACCCGAATTGACTTTGATTCAAAAGCCCTAGCAAGGAGCCACGAGTTATCGTATCTCTTGTGAGGGAAAAGGCTGCAACAGGGGTATAGGGGATGGTTATGTTACGTGTGATGGTGTCGGTGCCAAAGCCGTTGTAAGCAATGAGGGTAATGGCAATAGTGCCAGGCCCAGGGTTCAGGTTTACTTGTTGGGCAGTTGAGCTAATACCTCCTGGCAAAAGCCAACGTATGCTGTCCGCAAAGGTTGCATCGGATCGGAGTTGCAACTGAACAGGTCTGCAGCCTGAGGTTTCCCAATCGAAGGAGGCCAGGGGAGTCATGGAATCAATCAGGATTTGGAGATCGTCAAGGTAGAGGTTATTGCCTTTGCGGTTGAAGAATTCAATGCGGAGAATAACGGAGGTAGCAGGTCGAAGATTAGCAAGATTCAAGGTGTCTCGATGCCATTGATGGGCATAGAAAGGAATAAAGGCTGATGAATCAGGCAATGTTGTTCCTAGGTCCGTACCTCCTTTAGACCATAACCTTTGGTAGGTTGTTCCACAGTCTGTTGATGCCGAAATCAGGAGCGAGTCCCATGCAGTCTGAGGCTGTGTTTGGGTTCGATTGTTGTGTGCGTAGGCTCGCTGAAATCGTAACAAAAATCTACCGTTAGAAGGTATCGGCAATTGGCCAGTTTCGATAATATCTCTCTGATCTAAACCGTTGTAATTAAAGGCGTTGATGTACAAGGAGCGAAATCCAATCGCCAATCCTGAGCTGGTGGAATAAGACCATGTGATGTTGTTGTCAGGATTGAATATTCGGTAACCTCTGGAATTAAGGGTTCCTGACTCAAAGTTTTCAATCAATGGAATGGACCATCTGGCCCAGATGTTCAGATTGTGTTGCAATGTGTTATCGGTGCTGTCCTCCTCGGGAACAGAGTCTGGCCAAACTTTGATATAAACTGTGGGTGCAATGGGTTGACTCGTTCCCTGTGAGGATAAGATAATATAGCCCGTTGTGATGGTATCACTTTGATTGGAGCCAAGATTAATGTTTCGATGCAAAGCGGCTTGGTTGGTGGGAGTGAGTCCGTACCACAAACGAAAAGATGGTACGATGGAATCTCCTTGATTCGTTACGACATAGGTCAATTGAATGCTGTCTGTGCATATTGGCGATGGTTGTACCAACGGGCCGCGAACGGTAAGGTTGTATCGTCCGCGGTAGGGAGGGGTAGGGGTATAGGTTAATGACAAGCGGCGAAAGGCAGAATCTACCTGAAGTAATCCATTCCCGTAATGATTGTCCTCGCCTGGATTTCCGAGGTCCAAACCTGATTGATATAACCCGCGCAGGATTGTGCTTCCTGGCAAGTTTGGGAAGGCTTCCTTGAGCAGCAGAACTGCTCCGGAAACATGCGGGGAAGCCATGGAGGTCCCTGTAAGATTGGCGTAACCTGTGGGTCCGTTTGCGGAACGAATATTGGTGCCGGGGGCGACGAGTTCAGGTTTGATGAGCAAGGATGAATCGGAACTCAGGCAGATGGAGGGCCCCCTACTGGACGAGGGTGCGATGTTGATCACATTGGTGGGGCTTACGCTCACATTCCCCGTACAGAACACATTGACATCATTGATGTTGATGTTTTTGGGGGAGGTGATGGTGGATGTGCCTGATCCGTTGTTCCCGGCAGAAAAGACTACGGCAATTCCAGCAGCGGATAAGGCATTGAACAGGGGTAAATAGGTTGGGCTGTTGCATTGGGAGCTGTCCTGGGTGGATCCTCCCCAGCTATTGTTAATGACATCGGGTATGTCGTTGACGGTTGATGCATTACCATCCGGGTTCAAGGCCCATTGAAAGGCGGCGGTCGTTGATCCTCCTGTGCAAAGCGCTCCGGCGGCAATCCATTGTGATTGCAAAGCCAAGCCAATGGTGTCTTGAGTCAGAGGGTCCAATCCAACCATAGTGCCCATCACATGGGTGCCGTGCGAGCTGGTGCCGCCGCAATCGGTTGGTGTGTTACCGGACCCTAACCATGCCTGACTGCTCGGAACAAAGTTCCCTCTCCATCGGTTTGTCAAGGCCGGATGGATACCCCAAACGCCCGTATCAATGTTCATGCCCAGGCGACCGCGACCTTTGTAGCCTCGCTGCCACATCAAGGGGGCTTGAACGGTTCTCAACCCGATTTCTGTACCGCCGACACTTTCGGGGCCTGCAGGGGCAATATGCGTCCGATGTACAGGGTCCGGAATATGGGTCACGTCCTGATCCAATTCAATCCACTCCATGGCCTCGGAATAGCGTTCCAACAAGGCCAGGAGATATACCGGGCTGGCCTCTAAAACAAACAGAGAACTGATCCAATACGGTTGAACCATGCTCAAGTGACCTTGACCCAGGATACCACCGAGTGCCATGAATCGCTCCATCCATAAAGGTTGAATGAGGTCGGCTTTGGCTTGCAGGGATTGAACCGTAAGGCGTGCACGTACGGGTGATGGGATATTCAAGATGTTCCATGCCTTTTCAAGGGAGTCCACCGATACTCTGTCCTTGAGAAGGATTCGAACCCTTAGATTTCCGTTCCCTGAGCTAGTGGTTAAAGAGTTTTGGAGTGATGGAAGGGTTGCTACACGAGGGGTCACCATAGGAGGGGTTGCTAAGACAGATTCACGGCATTTTTGCAGCAATTGAGGATTCATCGGAAGGCCGGAGAGATTGGTTGAATTTCCGTCAAAAGCCGTAAGGCCTATCCATGCCCCTAAAAACAAAACTTTGGATAGGAATTGCATGACCAACACGGAATAGAATGGTTCTATCTTGAGGGCGAAATGACCATTGGGTTTCTTCATGCCTTTGTGATGGCGCTCATTAGTCTCGAATCGGTACAGCATCTTTATTTCTTTCAAAATTAAGTCATGGCCACGGTTTCGATACGTGATGTTCAAATGGTGAATGAGGGTGAAGTAAGGATGGTAAATGTTCTGGTCCAAGATGGGCGAATTTGGTCCATTGTCCCCACCGCTCGAAAACTCATTGCGGAACATCAGGTGGAGGGGCGTGGGGCATTTCTGTTGCCGGGTCTGGTGGATGATCAGGTGCATTTTCGAGAGCCGGGCTTGACGCACAAAGGATGCATTCGAACCGAAAGCCGAGCCGCCTTGCGCGGGGGAGTAACCTCGTACATGGAAATGCCCAACACCAGCCCGCCGACCTGTAACCGTGAGGCTTGGGAATGGAAGATGAAAGTCGGTACCAGGGATTCTGCCGTGAATTACAGTTTCTACATGGGTGCCAACGGGAACAACTTGGAGGATTTGCTTCAGGCAGACTACCGCCAAATTCCCGGGGTCAAAATTTTTATGGGATCATCGACAGGGGAATTGCTGGTCGATAACCCTGAGGTATTGCGTGAATTGTATGGGAAAATGCATCAGCATCATCCCGGTGTTCCGATTTCGGTGCACTGTGAAAACGATACGGTCATTGCAAATAGCGCTCAAGATTACGCCTCGATAAAGCCTCGAGAGGTATGGACAGCGGAGGATCATCCTCGAATTCGTAACCATGAGAGCTGCTTTGTTTCAAGTCGCCTTGCAAGAAAACTTGCCGAAACATGCCAGGCGGATATTCATATTCTGCACCTGACAACCGCTCAAGAAGTTGCTGATATTAAAGAATATAAGTCACGTACAGCAGTAGAGTCCGGTAAATTTCGCCCCATCACCACCGAGGCCTGTGTTCATCATTTGTGGTTTGACGAAAGCGATTACGAACGCCTTGGAAACCGTATTAAATGGAATCCAGCAATCAAAAGTGCCTTGGATAGGAAGGCGCTCCTGGAGGCGGTTCGAGAAGGATGGATCGACATTGTAGCTACCGACCATGCTCCCCATACCCTTGAAGAAAAATACAAACCTTATACAGAGGCGCCTAGCGGCGGCCCATTGTTGCAACATAGTTTACTTATGATGTGGGATTTGGTGATGCTCGGTCATTTCACGATGGAAAGAGTGGTGGAATCCATGTGCCACGCTCCTGTGCTGCGGTTTGGGGTAAAGAATAGGGGATTTTTGCGCGAAGGATACGCCGCGGATTTGGTGCTCCTGGAGGAGAAGCCTCTTCGGGTACATACCACTGATTTGGAATATGCTTGTGGTTGGTCTCCTGTTGAGGGTGTGGAATTTACCCATTCCATTCGTGGGGTTTGGGTGAACGGTCAGACCGGGTTTTGGGATGGGGAATGGGGTTTTAGGGATGCCGGGAGAGCACTGGAATTCAGTCGCTCAACCTTTTCATAAGACGCTAAGGCACCTCGGTGGTGCATGGCTCAGCGCTATGCGATCCAAGTGTTAATCGTTACCAACGCTTTTAATCGGGCTTTAAAGTTACCAAGCGCTTATAAGAAAGACTTAGCATTATTTTTAAGCAAAATTTCTTTTATGTTAACCAAATACTCCAAAACTTGGCTTTTTGTGGGCTATTCATTCATCTTCTTGATGCTTTCCAATGCGGCCTGGAATAAGGCCCAGGCCCAATTGGTGGTTGACGTGGGAACAGGCACCCTTCAGAACACCCCAATCTCGTATCCAGCTCCTTACGGGAATTGGTATTGGGGGGCCAAGCACCAAATGATGGTTCGTGCCACTGAGCTGAATGCCTTGGGTATTGCAGGGGGAACCATGAATTCGCTGGCCTTCTTTGTGGTCATT
>VHAW01000011.1 GCA_016872225.1 Sphingomonadales bacterium
TAGTTCGTCTCAATTTTTTTTTGTTATCAGGGGATTTTTTCCCTGATTTTGGTCGTAATTTTCTATTAACGAAATTGGCGACCTATGAGACAGCTCAAGATCATCCGCCAAATAACGTCTAGAGACCAGATTTCCCTGGACAAATACCTTATGGAAATTGCTCGCATTGAAATTCTCGATGCGGATAGGGAAGCTGAATTAGCTCGCAAAGCCAAAGCCGGTGATAAAGAGGCTTTGGAGCGGTTGGTTTCCGGCAACCTCCGCTTTGTGGTGTCAGTGGCCAAGCAGTACCAGCACCAGGGACTCGCCTTGAGCGACTTGATCAACGAGGGTAACCTTGGTTTGATCAAAGCGGCTGGGCGATTTGACGAAACCAGAGGGTTCAAATTTATTTCCTATGCGGTCTGGTGGATTCGTCAGTCTATCCTTCAGGCTCTTGCCGACCAAGGGAGGGTGGTTCGATTGCCTTTGAACAGGGTGGGCTTAATGTCCAGAATCTCTAAATTGGGATCCCGGATGGAACAGGAATTGCAGCGTGACGTATCCGAACAGGAACTTGCGGCCTTGCTTGAGATTTCGTCCGCGGAAGTGGGTGAGACTGCTACCTTATCGCTTCGCCACATCTCCATGGATGCTCCGGTCACCGACGATGAGGATGTCAAACTCATAGATCGTTTGGAGGATAAGGATCGAAATCTACAACCTGCGAGTGGTTTGGAACAGGAATCTTTGGTATCCGATATTGAATCGGCCTTGCATGAATTGCCAAGCAGGGAAGCTGAGATTATTCGTTGTTTTTTTGGGATTGGTGGAAGGACAGCCCTAGGGTTGGATGAGCTCAGCTTTAGATTTGAAATATCCAGGGAAAGGGTTCGGCAGATCAAGGAGCGATCCATCAGGCGTTTGCGCTCCATGCGAAACACGCAGCGCTTGCGGGGTTACTTAGGTTGAGTAGCCTCAGTATTCGGTGCCTTCCGTGGAATATTGTAGCATAATTTCTGCAGAGAAGCGAAATTCCAAATCGGTGTTTTCGGTTTGCAGTCTCTGTAACATCCATTGAGAATCAGCAAGATAAACCGAGTTGGCATCCTTATCATAGGCTTGGTGTTCGCGTCGGTATTGGAAGAACTCATCGATTTTTTTCGGATCAGCGGCATGGATCCAACATGCTTTGATATAGGGAAGGTTCTGGTACTGAACTTTGGCGCCGTATTCATGAAGTAGACGAAATTGAATCACATCGAATTGCAATTCACCCACGGTTCCGATAATTTTACGATTGCCAGGCTGCTGCACAAAAAGTTGGGCAACACCTTCGTCGGTCAGTTGACGAAGACCTTTTTCAAACTGCTTGGCCTTGAAAGGATCCAAATTTTCGACCCTTCGGAAGAGCTCCGGGGAGAAGGCGGGAATGCCCTTGAAAAACAAATGTTCGCCCTCGGTGAGGCTATCGCCTATCTTGAAATTCCCGGTATCGTAGAGACCCACCACATCCCCCGGCCAGGCCTCATCGACGGGGTTGCGATCACTCGCCTGGAAAAGTAGGGGCGTCGAAAAGCGTATTTTTTTGTCCAAGCGGACATGATGATAAAATTTGTTTCGCTCAAATTTCCCTGAGCAAACTCGCATAAAAGCGATGCGATCCCGATGGTTGGGGTCTAAGTTGGCGTGAATCTTGAAAATGAACCCCGTTAATTTGGGGTGGTTGGTCGAGATGACCCCGCTGCGGGTTTCGCGTGGCCCTGGTTCAGGAGCAATTTGCACGAAAGTGTCCAATAATTCCCGAATACCAAAATTGTTCAAGGCGCTCCCGAAAAAGATTGGGGCTTGCACGGCTTTGAGGTAGGCATCCGGACGAAATTCTCCGTAAACCTCGAGCAATTCCAGATCTTCACGGAGTTTGACTGCCAACGGCCCGAGCAAATCTTCAAGGCTTTGGTCGTTCAGGTCATCAAAGCTGCGGATATCCGATGCGATGCTCGTCTTGGAAGCCGAAAACAAATCGAGATGTTTTCGGTGTTTGTTGTAAACGCCTTTGAACCGATCACCCTGACCAATGGGCCAGCTTAGAGGACAAGGATTAAGGCTTAATTTGGTTTCGAGTTCATCCAGAAGGTCAAAGGGGTCTTGTCCTTCTCGATCCATTTTGTTAATCAGAACAATGACCGGGGTAGCGCGCATTCGGCAAACCCTCATCAAATTTTCGGTTTGTTCTTCAACTCCTTTGGCGGCGTCAATCACCAGGATTACCGAGTCCACCGCAGTCAAGGTTCGGTACGTGTCTTCTGCAAAATCCTTGTGCCCTGGAGTATCCAAGATATTTACCCTGCAGCCGCTGTATTCAAATCCCATGACTGAGGTGGATACCGAAATACCCCTTTGCTTTTCGATTTCCATGAAGTCGGAAGTGGCTGTCTTGCGAATTTTATTGGACTTGACGGCCCCGGCCGTTTGAATAGCACCCCCAAAAAGCAGGAATTTTTCGGTCAAGGTCGTTTTCCCTGCGTCGGGATGCGAAATAATGGCAAAGGTTCGTCGGGGAGCGGTTCTGTTCATGGAAGGGGGCAAAGATAACCAAGACCTATCCTCAGGTAATTTTGGCCGTACATCCCAATTCTACTATGGAAATCAATCGACTGATTCGCTATGTGCTTATCGCTGCCTCCTTGCTTATGCTCCTCTTTATCGGTTGGTGGTGGTTTTCAAACCCCTTAACCGAGGAGGAGGAATTAACCCAAGTACCAGTTTTTGAATTTCCTTTGATTGGACGCAGCGGCGTAGTGACCAGGCATCAGTTCAAAGGTCGATACCTAATAGTGTCCTATTTCGATCCGGATTGCTCCCATTGTCGGCGACTGGCCGCAACGGTAGGGGATAAGCCAGCGGGTGACAAAATCAAATTGCGGGGCAAAGAAATTCGTCTGGGCTGGTTATGGGTCACCCGTTTCGACGAAGACCAAGCATGGAAGTTTATGGAGCAATACGATCTCAAGGATAAGCCAAACACCTGGTTGGCCGCCGATAGGGAAGGCTCCTTCTACAAAGCCTTTGGGGACATGCATGTTCCGTCCCTCTATGTTTTTGATCCGCAAGGTAATTTTCTGGAAGCGGTTTATGATGAACCTCAATACTCTGATGTGTTAAAAATCGTCGGTGGTGGACAAGCTCAGAAACCCAAGAAAATCAGGTGATTGAAGTCCAGGCAGCCTTTCGCCTTAAAGTAACATGGAGACCGGATCGCGGAGCATCAAAGCAAAGCTCTGCAAGAAGGCAGCGCCGGTCGCGCCGTCCACCACACGGTGATCGCAAGATAATGTTACTGTCATGCGTTGCCCAATACCCAATTGGCCATTGCGTACCACGGGACATTCGCGAACGGCACCAATCGCCATGATGCAGGCGTCCGGAGGGTTGATGATGGCGGTGAAGGATTCAATGCCAAACATCCCTAAATTGCTGATAGTAAATGTGTTACCTTCCCAGTCCTGGGGTTGGAGTTTCTTGTCGCGGGCTTTGGAGGCAAATTCCTTGGATTGGCTGGCCAATTGAACCAGGTTTTTTTGATCGGCAAATCGCAGGACCGGTACCACAAGGCCTTCGGGTAAGGCCATGGCCACTCCAATATGGATATGGTCATTTTGACGAATGCAATCGCCCATCCACGAAGAATTGACCACAGGATGTTGCTTCAAGGCCATGGCGGCTGCTTTGATGACTAAATCGTTAATTGAAATTTTGATTGGTGAATTTTGGTTCAGTCTAGCTCTGGCTTCTACGGCCTGGTCCATATCAATTTCCATAGTGAGGTAGAAGTGAGGCGAAGCATTCTTGGATTCGGATAGTCTGCGAGCAATGGTTTTACGCATTTGCGTGAGGGGCAGATCCGTATAAGATTCTCCTTGACTCGTGGCCCTGTTCAGGGAAGTGCTCAATGCTATGGTTGCTCCCGATCCCGTTGCAGGCTGGGCAGTGGATATGGAGGTGTCTTGGAAATTTTCAATATCACGACGTACGATACGGCCAAAGTCTCCGCTTCCTTGGATTTGAGCTAAATGGAGGCCGCGATCAGCGGCCATTTTCTTGGCGAGTGGCGAGGCTTTGATCCGATGATCTTCGTTAGGGGTTGTAGGAGAGCTAAGGCCAGATTCTGTGTTGCCCATATTGGCAACTGAGGAGGAATTGGTCTCTGGATTGGTATTTGGAGCCGCATCTTGACCTTGTGATTTGGTTTCTATGGATGCGTTGGATTGCTGTCCCGCAACAGAAGTTCCCCCGCTCAACAATGCAGTGATATCTTCACCCTCCTTGCCCACAATGGCAATAATGGCATCGACCGGAACTGCTTGACCTTGCTCAACCCCAATATGAAGAAGCGTGCCCTTGACATAATTCTCCAACTCCATAGTGGCTTTGTCGGTTTCGACTTCGGCTAGGATATCACCGGATTTGACAGAATCGCCAACTTTTTTATTCCATGCGACGATGACCCCTTCGGTCATTGTGTCGCTCATTTTGGGCATGCGAATTATTTCGGCCATCAGCTATGGTTCTTTACTTTAGTAAGAAGCGCAAAATTAAATCAATAACTTAGGCCCATGGCATTGAAGCAGTCTTTTTTGGATGAAATCCATACAGTTTTGCCATCGGATGCGGTGCGCAGAACCAATTTGGAGGCCTACGGTCGTGATGAGACGGATGACTTTTACTTTGAACCACAAATTGTGGTCTATCCAAGGTCTGGGGAGGAAACGGCCAGGATATTGGCCCTTTGCAATAGCCATCAAGTTCCTGTGACCTGCCGAGGGGGTGGAACCGGCCTGAGCGGGGGCGCTTTACCTGTTCGGGGCGGCTTGGTCTTGAGCACCGATCGCCTTAACCGCATTTTGCATATTGACACGGCGAATTTGCAGGTGACCGTGGAGCCAGGCGTGATTACCCAAGTACTCCAAGAGGCCGTTGCGGAACACGGATTGTATTACCCTCCGGACCCTTCTTCGAGAGGAACATGCACCTTGGGCGGGAATCTTGCCGAATCGGCGGGCGGCCCACATGCCTTTAAATACGGGACCACCAAAGACTATGTCCTGAATTTGCAGGTGGCTCTGATGGATGGCTCCTTGATTTGGACGGGGGCCAATGTGACCAAATACGCCACGGGATACCACCTAACCCAGTTGATGGTCGGTAGCGAAGGCACTCTTGGGGTGATCACACAGGCTGTATTGAAATTGATTCCTGCTCCAGGTGCCAATTTGCTGCTCTCTGTGCCGTTCAACGATTTGGAATCTGCTTGCAGGTCCGTTTCGGCCATACAATTGGCCGGGTTGAAGCCCTCTGCCGTTGAATTCATGGAGAAAGAGGCCTTGGAATTGTCCGCGAGTTTTCTGGGGATGGCTATGCCTTTCCCTTCCGAGGTCGTTGCAGAGTTGCTCATTGAGCTCGATGGCGACAGTTTGGATCAACTGTACCCGCAGGCGGAACGTTTATCCGAAATCCTGGAGAAGGAAGGGGCTGGCGAAATTCGATTGGCCGATCAAGCGGATGCTAAAGAGATGTTGTGGCGGTTACGACGGCAAATCGGACATGCCGTTCGTGCTTATTCGGTTTACAAGGAAGAAGACACGGTGGTGCCCATGGCGGCCTTGCCCACGTTGATGGTCAAAGTCAAGGCATTGTGCGCAGATTATGGCGTTCGGTCTGTGTGCTACGGCCATGCCGGGGATGGAAATATTCATGTGAATTTGCTTAAAGAGCAGCACAGCGACAAGTACTGGAAAGAAATCTTGCCGCAGATGATCAGGGAACTCTTTGAAGAGGTACGCCGATTGGGGGGGACCTTATCGGGAGAGCACGGAATAGGCTGGTCTCAAAAGGGTTATGTGGATGTGGTGATGGACCCCGTCCAAATACAGCTCATGAAGGGCATCAAGACCGTTTTTGACCCTCAAGGGCTCCTTAATCCCGGCAAGATTTGGGAGGGTTGATTGGCCCAACACAGGCCTATCTTTGCGCCTGCTTTTCTAAAAAACCGTTATGAGTATTCAAACCCTTCTTTACTTGGTACCTCTGTGTGGGGTCGCCGGACTGCTTTTCACTCTTTGGAAGTCTTCCTGGGTGGCCGCTCAAGATCCGGGCGATGCCAAAATGCGCAAAATTGCGGGTCATATTGCCGAAGGAGCCATGGCCTTCCTCAAAGCAGAGTATAAGATTCTTGCTGTTTTTGTAGCCTGTGTAGCCGTATTGTTGGCGATAACCAGTCCGGCCGAGACCTCCTCTCCAATGGTGGGTCTTTCTTTCGTGGTGGGCGCTCTATGTTCGGGCTTGGCCGGTTTTATCGGTATGCAGGTAGCGACCAAAGCTAACGTTCGAACGGCCAATGCAGCCCGCAACAGCTTGTCTAAAGCCCTTGAAATTGCCTTTGCAGGTGGTTCGGTGATGGGAATGGGCGTTGTGGGTTTGGGTGTTTTGGGCCTTGGGTCCCTTTTTATTCTTCTCAGGAACCAATTTGGTACCGATGCAAGTGATATTAATCGGGTGATCACCGTGATTACTGGGTTTTCTTTTGGGGCCTCTTCCATTGCTTTGTTTGCTCGCGTTGGCGGAGGTATCTATACCAAAGCCGCGGATGTGGGTGCAGACCTGGTGGGTAAAGTGGAAGCCGGTATTCCCGAGGACCATCCGTTGAACCCCGCTACCATTGCCGATAATGTCGGGGATAATGTCGGCGATGTGGCCGGGATGGGCGCCGACCTTTTTGAATCTTATGTGGGATCTATTGTGGGGACCATGGTTTTGGGTGCGGCATTTATGGCCAGCGGCTTTGTCGATGAATTCAACGGTTTGTCCGCGGTTATTCTCCCGCTGGTTCTTGCCGGTACTGGTATCCTGATGTCTATTTTGGGCACTTTTTTTGTGAAGACCCGTGAAGGGGGAGACCCTCAGAAAGCCCTGAATATGGGTGAGTTCCTTTCTTCCGGCCTTATGATTGTCGCCTCTTATTTCATTATCAACTGGATGTTGCCCGCCGAATGGTGGTTCCAGGATCCCTTGTACGCTTGGAAAGATCCTAAACTCGGTAACCACTACACCGCTATGGGGATATTTTATGCGACCATCATTGGTTTGATTGCAGGGGTCCTGGTGGGTTTGGTCACTGAGTATTATACAGGCACCGGTAAAAAGCCTGTCTTATCCATTGTGCGTCAGTCCTCTACCGGTGCGGCAACCAACATTATTGCCGGCCTTGGGGTAGGGATGATGTCCACCGCCATACCGATTTTGTTGATTGCCGCCAGTATTGTCGGGGCTTTCCATTTTGGTGGACTGTACGGGATTGCAATTGCCGCTGTGGGGATGTTGGCCAATACCGGCATACAGTTGGCGGTGGACGCCTACGGTCCTATTTCTGATAATGCAGGGGGTATTGCCGAAATGAGCGAATTGCCCAAGGAAGTTCGTCAGCGTACCGATAAACTGGATGCCGTAGGGAACACCACCGCCGCCATCGGTAAAGGATTTGCGATTGCTTCGGCTGCGCTGACGGCTTTGGCTTTGTTTGGGGCATACATGTCCTCGGCTGGCATTGCCAGCATTGATATTTCCCAAGCGAAGGTTATTGCCTGTTTGTTTATTGGGGCCATGTTGCCCTTTGTGTTCTCGGCCATGGCCATGGGGGCTGTAGGTCGTGCAGCGATGTCTATGATTGAAGAGGTTCGTCGCCAATTTAATTCCATCCCCGCCCTCAAAGCGGCTCTCGATGCGATGCGTCGCAACGGGGACAAAGAGCTCAACGATTGGTCCGCTGAAGACCAAGCTATATTTCACAAGGCAGACGGCGTGGCCGAATATGGAAAATGTGTTGAGATTTCCACCAAGGCCGCCATTCGCGAAATGGTATTGCCCGGTTTGTTGGCTGTGGTGGTTCCGGTGGTCGTGGGGTTTCGTTTCGGTCCCGAACCTTTGGGGGGTATGTTGGCCGGTGTTACGGTATCCGGGGTCTTGATGGCCATTTTCCAATCCAACGCCGGGGGTGCTTGGGATAATGCCAAGAAAATGTTCGAAGAGGGAGTGGATATCAACGGTAAAACCTACTACAAGAAATCAGACCCGCACAAGGCGGCCGTGGTGGGCGATACGGTGGGTGATCCCTTTAAGGATACTTCCGGTCCCTCGCTCAATATTTTGTTAAAACTTATCTCGGTCGTAGCCTTGGTGATGGCTCCCGCTTTGGTGGATAAAGACAAGGTTAAGTCAGGCGTTTCGCCTGAACCTCCTGCCGTGGAAGATTCTGTATCCAAACAGCCTGTGGAAGGCGCACCTGCTGCAGAACAGGCCGCTCCGGTGAGAATCCCTTGAGTTGCTCACAGTGCGCACCCAGGTTTTTCTATAACAGCGGGTCTTGCTTCAACGCAAGGCCCGTTTTTTTTGGAGTCAACCAAGGTTTGAAATTACCAAGGTTTGAAACAAGGGGCGGTAAGACTCCAGGGTATAGGGACCCTACAGAATTATTGTGGTAAAAAAGGGTTAGAATAGACCGCCCAGTTCCGTCTCAATCTTGAGGAGAATCTGCCCGAAATCCTCGGGTTTGTCGGCGAAATTGATTTGATCCACAGGGATAATGAGCAACTTACCCTCGGTATACCCTTCAATCCATGCTTCGTAACGTTCGTTGAGTCGCTTGAGGTAATCCAAGCGAATATTATCTTCGAAATCTCTGCCTCGACGTTGGATCTGACGCACCAAGGTGGGAACCGAGCCCCGCAGATAAATGAGCAGATCCGGCTTTTCCAAGTGACTGCTCATGGCCTCAAAGAGACGACTGTAATTTTCAAAATCTCTGGTGCTCATCAGGCCCATGGCATGAAGGTTAGGGGCAAAAATATGAGCGTCTTCGTAGATCGTCCTGTCCTGAACCGTGTTATGGTCTTTAGTCGCCATTTCCCGGTTTTGTCTATACCTCGAATTCAGGAAATAGATCTGGAGGTTGAAGGACCATCGCTGCATGTCCTCATAAAAATCATTGAGGTAGGGATTTTGATCGACTTCCTCAAAGTGAGGCTCCCATCCATAATGCTGGGCCAACATTTCGGTGAGGGTGGTTTTGCCGGACCCGATGTTTCCCGCGATGGCGATATGCTTGCTCATTTTCAAAGACTCTAATTAATCATGGAACGAAGATAATCTAATTTTACTGCGCTTGGATGCCTTCTATGGTTTAACCTAAAAGCCCATTAAGGCTCTAACTTCGTTTAGGGTTTTTTGGGCAGAGGCTTTGGCTTTCGCTGCTCCCATTTGGCGGATTTCCTCCAATTCAGTGGGTTTGCTTTGCAGGCTCAAAATGTTTTCGCGCAACGGGGCAAGGTATTGTATCATATCATCGGCTAATTGCTTTTTGAGATCCCCGTAGCGAATGCTGCAATCGGCATAAGCGCATTTGAATTGCGCAACGATGTCACCGGTTGAAACGATTTCCAGCAGTTGAAATAAGTTTGCGACCGCTCCTTCGGGTTCAGAGCCGTGAATGGTAGGTCCAGTATCCGTGACGGCCCGCATAATTTTCTTGCGAATGGAAGAGGGATCTTCAGCCAGGAAAATGGCGTTCCCCCCACCCTCTGATTTGCCCATCTTGCCGGATCCATCCAGGCCAGGAACCTTGGCCAAGTCACGGCTGTCGGCACGGTACGGCTGCGGTTCGGGAAAGCAGACCGTTTGATAAAAATGATTGAAGCGCTGCGCAAAGTTTCTGGCCATTTCCAGATTCTGTTCCTGGTCCTTGCCGACCGGAACCGATTCCCCTTTGTGGAGGAGGATATCGGCTGCCATCAAAACGGGGTAGGTAAGTAAGCCTGCATTGACATTGTTAGGCTGCAAGCGGACCTTGTCTTTGAACGAAGTACAACGCTCCAATTCGCCAACATAGGCATGCATGTTCAGGAGCAGGTACAACTCCGCTGTCTCGGGCAAATCGCTTTGGACATAAAGGGTGCATTGTTCAGGATTTAAACCCGCGGCCAGGTATTCGGCCAGGACCGTCTGCACCCGCTGCCGCGCTTGATTCGGATCGGGGAGGGTGGTTAAGGCATGGTAATCGGCAATGAAGAAATAGCAATCCATGCGGGATTGCATGCCAACAAACTGAAGCAATGCCCCCATATAATTACCAAGGTGCAATTGACCTGTGGAGCGTATCCCGGAAACAACTTTAACCATGCCTGCAAAATACAGTCGATAGGCCTTATCTTGACAAAGATGCTTTGGAACAAAAGGAGTTGGGATCATTCGGAACCCAGGGATGCGGCTACGCTTTATGCCCGGTACTGCCAGAGACCTCTGGCCTTTCATTTTTATCGTTTTCGGGCCTATTTGTGCTTGATCTATTTTGTCTTGTTTTTTGCAATGTCCTACCCCTTTTTTCGATGGGCAATTGCCAGGCCTTCGCGTTATCCTTGGGCCCATCGTTGGAGGGTTTTTTGGGCAAAGAGCATTGCTTTTCTATTTGGGATTCGGATTCAACTCTTAGGTAATTTGCCTGAACCTTGTGAAAGATTGATGATTGTGGCGAATCATTTTTCCTATCTGGATATACCGATTTTGGCAGCGGCCTTGCCCTTGCGGCTGCATTATGTGGCTAAGGCTGAATTACTGCGTTTTCCGTTCTTCAGGCATTTTTTCAGGACCATGGATATCGCCATTCCGCGAACCAGTCCGCAGGGTTCCATGAAGGCCTATCGACGGGTAGAGGAATTCTGGAAGCCCGGTTCTGCGGTGGTGGTCTTTCCAGAAGGGGGAATTCTGGGCCAAGCACCGGCGATGACCGCTTTTCGGCCTGCTCCGTTTGCGGTAGCTCTTCAGCAAGGAGCCACGATCTTGCCTGTATCTTTGCCCGACACCTGGAAAATCTTGCCCGAATGTCCACGACATTTTATGCGCCCCGGACCATGCCGGGTCAACCTATTGGAGCCTCAGTTTCCGGAGACCTTCCATGGAGATGAGAAGGCCCTTAAAAATAAATGTTACGAGTTGATTCACCACGATCTGCTAGCCCATGAAAGTTGACCTTGAAACCCTGCAACGTATTGCTCACTTGGCCCGTTTGGAATTTGATCCGGACCAAGCTAGTGCTATGTTGGCTGACATGAATCGATTCCTTGAATATGCCCGCGTTATTGAATCGGTCCCAACCGAGGGGGTAGAACCCCTGGTGTACTTGAACGAACAAGGCTTGGCTCCCAGAGAGGATGGGGTCTTTCAGACCATCACGCATCAAGAGGCCCTTGCCAATGCGCCTGCAAGCGATTCGGATTATTTCAGGGTCCCCAAAGTGGTTAAGAAAATTAATTGATGTTACAATCCAATACCCTTATTTCTCTTCATGGAATTCAAAGGTTGTACATCATGGGTGAAGAGACCATTTATGCCCTAAGAGGGATTGACTTGCAAATCAACCGTAACGAATATGTGGCCTTGATGGGACCATCAGGTTCTGGAAAATCCACCTTGATGAACTTGATCGGTTGTTTGGATTCCCCCAGCTCAGGTTCGTACTGGCTTAATGGACAGGATATTGCGGGGATTAGCGACAATCGCCTTGCCGAAATCCGCAACCGCGAGATCGGATTTGTTTTCCAGATGTTTAATTTGTTACCACGCCTGACGGCTTTGGATAATGTGGCTTTACCCTTGGTTTATGCAGGGGTTTCAGAACTAGAGCGCAGGGAGCGAGCTCATGAAGTCCTCAAGCAGGTTGGTTTGCAAGACAGGGTAGGCCATCGTCCCAACGAACTTTCAGGCGGTCAGCGTCAAAGAGTGGCTTTGGCAAGGGCTTTGGTCAACAAGCCTTCCTTAATTTTGGCCGATGAACCTACCGGAAATTTAGACTCCAGAACCTCTGTGGAAATTATGGAAATGTTTGCCGCCATTCACGCCCTGGGTAATACCATTGTGCTGGTCACCCACGAAGAGGATATAGCTCGGCACGCGCATCGTATGGTTCGCCTCAGAGATGGCAGCATTGAGTCGGATGCGCTCACTATTAATCAAAGTTTATGAAAATCTACACCAAAACAGGTGACTCTGGCAATAGCTCATTATTAGGTGGCCGTAGGGTTTCCAAAGCGGATCCCCGTTTGGATGCCTATGGTACTTTGGACGAGCTTAATGCCTGGATTGGTCTGCTCAAGGAACAAGAGGCTTTGAAAGATCATTCCTCCTTTCTATGCGACATTCAGGAGGAGCTGTTCACCATGGGTTCGCACTTAGCAGCCGAGAACCTGGCTCAAACGGAGGCTTGGAAATTGCCGACCTTGGACCATCGCATGGTCGTGCGTTTGGAGATGGAAATGGATCGGTTGGATGCAGGCTTAGAACCGCTGCGGAATTTTATTTTGTCGGGGGGACACCCCGCCTCGGCCATGACTCAGGTGGTACGTACCGTATGCCGTAGGGCCGAAAGAGCAGTGGTATCGCTATTGGTGACTCTTCCTGACGAAGAGACCAGATTACAGCCTGTGGTGGTGGTTCTTAACCGGCTTTCAGATTATTTCTTCGTCCTGGCTCGCGAAATATTGCGGGCTGAGGGTGGTCTTAAGCCCCATGTTTGGAACCCACATGCAGGGGGGTCTTGAGGTTTATTTTATGGCCTTGTGAACTTAAACATGATTTTTATATTTGCCGAAGAATCCGACGATTTATCCCTAACCTATGTATTGGACCTTGGAATTAGCCTCCCATCTCGAAGATGCCCCTTGGCCTGCCACCAAGGATGAGCTCATTGATTACGCCATTCGGTCGGGTGCGCCCATGGAGGTTATCGAAAACCTGCAGGTACTCGAAGATGATGGCGAACCTTACGAAACCATTGAGGAAATTTGGCCGGACTACCCCACCAAGGACGATTTCTTTTTTAATGAGGACGAGTATTAATCCGGTTTGGCCTGAGCGGGTCCTAAACTTGGATTAATCTTGTTTGAGTCGTTTGCCCTCAAAGCGCTGTCGCAGAAATTCCACGGAAGTGGAGAATGCCAGGGCAAAATAGAGATAGCCTTTGGGGACTTCAACATGGAAGGACTCGATAAGCAACATAAAGCCGATCAGCATAAGGAAGGACAAGGCCAAAATCTGCAAAGAAGGTTGCTTCTGGATGAATTGACCAATGGAATCCGCCATAGCGAGCATGACCAACATGGAAATGATTATCGCGGCGACCATCACCTGAACCTGGTCGCTGAGGCCTACTGCAGTGAGAATGGAGTCAAAGGAAAAGACTAAATCAATCAGGATGATCTGGAGGATAATACCCGTTGCTACTTTTCGCTTGGCTTGGGCGGCCTTGAGGTGACTATTCGGCGATTTATCCGGCGAGGAACTTGCTTTGGATGACGAATGTTCCAGATGATTCACTTTGGAATGCAGTTCCGAGGTTGTTTTGGCGAGCAGAAAGAGCCCTCCTGCCAACAGCACTAAGTCCTTGACCGAGGGGTTCCAACCTAAAAGTTCAAAGGCGGGTTGCGTCAATCCCATCAGCCATGAAATACTGAGCAGAAGCCCTACCCTGAAGGCAAGGGCCAGCATGAGGCCAATCCGTTGAATTTTTACCCGAACTGCCTTGGGCAATCGGTCGGTTAGGATTGTGATAAAAATAATGTTATCGATTCCCAAAACAATTTCCAGGACGGTCAAGGTGAGCAAGGCAACCGGCCACTCCATGAGTCCGAATTAAATAATAAGTAACGCGTCTCCGTAAGCGAAGAATCGATATTTCTTAGCGATAGCTACCTTGTAAATCTCTCTCAAGAATTCCTTCCCCGCAAAGGAGGATGCGATCATAAGCGAGGTGGATTCAGGGAGTTGAAAATTGGTGAGCAATGAATCTGCTAATTTGAAATCGTGGGGGGGGAACATGTATTTGTCTGTCCAACCGGTGGTGGGTTTAACCTTACGGCCTGCGGACATGGAGGCTTCCAAGGCTCTAAGCGAGGTGGTCCCTACCGCACATACTCGATGTTTTTGCTCCAAACTGCGGTTGATGGTTGCCGCAGCGATTTCGTCCACTTCGAAATATTCAGATTCTGGTTTGTGTTTGGTCAGATCCTCCACCTCCACAGGCTTGAATACCCCTAAACCTACGTGCAGCGTTATTTGAGGTGCTTCGATCCCCAAGAGCTCCATACGCTTGAGCACAGCGGTGCTGAAGTGCATGCCGGCGGAAGGAGCAGCAACAGCGCCAACTCGGGAAGCAAAGATGGTTTGGTAACGGTTTTCGTCGTCGGGCTGCACTCCTCTGCCCAATTCCCTGGGCAATGGGGTCTCCCCGAATTGAAACAGGGCTTGACGATAGCCTTCGTTATCCCCGTCAAAAATAAACCGTATGGTACGGCCCCTAGAGGTGGTGTTATCGACGACTTCGGCCACCAGTTCGTCGTTTTCTCCAAAGTACAATTTATTGCCCACCCGAATTTTGCGAGCGGGATCAACCAAGGCGTCCCACATCCGCATGCTGCCGTTGAGTTCCCTGAGCAGGAAAACCTCGATCATGGCCCCGGTTTTTTCTTTGTTACCATACATTCGGGCCCTGAAAACCTTGGAATTGTTCAGCACCAGACTGTCCCCTTCTCGAAATATGTCCAAAATGTCCCTGAAATTCCGGTGCTCGATGGTTTGGGTTCTGCGGTCTACCACCATCATTTTGGAGTCGTCTCGGTTGGGAAGGGGCTTGGACGCAATGAGGCTAGATGGCAGGTCGAACTTGAATTCCGATAATTTCAAGGCTGTAGGGTGTTTTTAGGAAAGAAAACGCAAAGATAATGTAAACTTGGGGTGCCAATCCCCCAATCTCATGGCTGTACCAAGCTCCCTTCGAATCTTGTGGTTTCCTCTAGTGGAGGGGTTCCGTATGGCCATGTTTTCCCTTTGGTCTAATCGCTTGCGTACATTTTTGTCATTGTTGGGCATTTCGATTGGGATTTTTACCGTGATTACGGTGTTTACCCTCGTGGATTCCTGGGAAATGAAAATCCGAAGCTCTTTGTCTAATTTGGGGAACGAGGTGATTTATGTGGAGAAATGGCCTTGGGCCTTCAATTCCGAGTACCCTTGGTGGAAGTACATGTCCAGGCCACAACCATCTTACCGAGAATTTCAAGAATTGCAAAAGCGCAGCAACGACAAAGCTGACATCGCCCTTTTTGTGGATTTCGAATTGGATCGCCTCAAAGGTGGTCGCGAGGAATTGTCCAAAATCAAAGCTTTGGCGGTTAGTCAGCTCTATCCGGAGCTTCGCGAGTTTGAGCTGGAGAATGGGCGATTTTTTCATCCATCGGAGTCCTCCGCTGGAGCCAGAGTGGTGCTTTTGGGGTCGGGTATCGCCCAAGAACTTTTTGGATCCCCCGAAAAAGCCCTGGACCAAAAGGTTCGTTGCCTAGGTCAAAGTGCAACTGTCCTAGGGGTCGTCCGCAAGGAAGGCAACAACGCGATCAATACCAGCTTGGATGAAGTCATCTTGCTCCCAGTGAACTGGCTGCGCAAAGTCAAAGGTCAAAGTTTCGAAGACTTTTATCCTCTACTGATGGCTAAACCGAGGGGCAAAATTCCTTTTGAAGAGTTCAAGGCCGAATTGCGGGGCAAAATGCGTTCCATTCGCCGGTTGTCCCCACGACAAGAGGATAACTTCGCTTTGAATCAATTATCCTTTCTCGCTAATCAATTGCAGGCAACCTTTGCAACCATAGGGATTATCGGTTGGATTATCGGGGGCTTCTCTTTGCTGGTCGGAGGATTTGGTATTGCGAACATCATGTTTGTTTCCGTTTACGAAAGGACCCCGCAAATCGGAGTACAAATGGCCTTGGGCTCGCGGCGCTCCTTTGTGATCCTTCAATTTCTGTTGGAATCGGTGGTCCTTAGTTTATTGGGTGGGATGATGGGCTTGATAGCGGTGGGTTTGTTGGTCGCTGTGTTGAATGCGGTGATGGATTTGGGGCTGGTCTTGATGTGGCATAATATGTTCAATGGAGCGGCAATCTCATCCTTTATAGGGCTGGTAGCTGGAATCTGGCCTGCATTGCGTGCAGGACGCATGGATCCTGTCGAAGCAATGAGACAGGTTTAGCGAAATTTGTTATCCAATAAGGACATGGGCCTTGGGATAGGTATAGGCTAGGTTCTCGTTTTTGGAAGCCAAAGCGAAAGCCAAGGTCAAGGTACCTACCCTCCCTACATACATGGATAACATCAGTATGGCTCTGCCCACCTGTCCCATTTCCATGGTGGGTCCACGGCTGAGTCCTACGGTGCAGAAGGCAGAGACTTCCTCAAAAACCAGGTCTAGAATTGGAATTTCAGGTTCGAGTATAGCCAAAACAAAGCTGCATCCAAAAATATAGGTGGCCGCAAAGAAGAAAATGGTGTAGGCCTTGTGGAGCAAATCAAAAGGAATAGAACGACCTCCTAATTCCAATTGTCTTTTGTTACGAATGGTGGACCAAACCGCCAAAACAAGGATGGTAAAGGTGGACGTTTTGATCCCTCCGGCGGTGGAGCCGGATCCTCCTCCGATGAACATCAGGAATATGATCAAAAAGCATGTCGGAATACTGAAAGCCATAACATCCAAGGTATTGAACCCAGCGGTTCTGGCTGCTGTCGAAGCAAAAAATGCATCCACCCATGCAAGGAATCCTATATGATGAGTGAGGGTGCCTCCGGGCCTTTGTTCTAGGAGCATAAAGCCGATGGTGCCGATTAGCAAGAGGACGACCGCGGTCCATATCGAAATACGGGTGGATAATTTCCACTTCTTCCAGGGGGCATTCAGACGGGCTTGAATTTGACGCAACCCAAACAAATCTCGCAGAACCGGGAAGCCCAGACCGCCCAATATGATTAGCAAGGCTATCAAGATGCGCATAAGGGTGGCATGGTGGAGAAAAGGTTCGGCCAAGCCTAGCTTATAAAGAGTGAACCCAGCATTGTTAAACGCGGATACGGCATGGAAAATAGAATGAAAGGCCTTGTCTGCGGAATTGAAATACATGGGGGACTCTAAGGGCCAAGACAGGTATATCAAGGATGCACCCCCTAATTCTAGGAATATGGAGTAGAAGATAATTTGACCAAGGAGCTTTTTGGCATCGAAGAGGTTTTCTTCGGACATAAAGTCTTTGATCATGGCCTGATGGGAAATGCCCACGCCTTTCTTCAGGAATAAAGCGAAGAAGGTCGCAAAAGTAAGGATGCCGATGCCACCCAATTGAATCAAAGCGAGCAGGACACATTGCCCTTTGAATGTTAGTACCGTACCGATATCAATCGTACTAAGCCCGGTAACGCAGGTTGCCGATACGGAGGTGAATAGCGCGTCAGCAAAGGGTAAATGCCCGGGTATGTTGCTCATTTGAGGCAACATCAGCAATCCCGTCCCTATACCAATCAGGATCAGGAACGAAACCAAAAGGGTCATTGCGGGCTTAAGCCGTACGGTGACCACCGAATTGCTGAGCCGGATCAGCTCTTGACCGGCGAGACCAATGGCTAGCGTATGCACAAACCAGGCATAGGGCAGCAATTCACTATGACTTTGGGCATTCTCAGCAAACCAAGAGCTTCCCAACATTTCCCACAATCCTTCAGCGCACCATAATCCTAGGAGCAGGGTTTCGAGCGAGGACGTCTGAAGGAAATTTCTTTCGAATTGGGCATAGAGCCAACGAATAACAAAACTTAATACAAAAATCCCCATCAGTGAATTTTGCGATTTGATGACTTCAAATTGGTCTTCCACGGTGAGCGGATAGCCAAAGTAATAAACCATCAATGTGATGGAGGCTAAAGTGCCCAGCGTACGAATCCAAATCAGGACTCGAAGTACCGGTTTTTCGATCCGAAGCAATTGCAGAAATCCAAAAGACTGAAACAAGGACATAGGCGGATTTTACAGTAACCTCAAAGGCAGGGTATCAAAAGTTGTTGAAATAAGGAGACGGGTAACCCAAGCGGTATCCAGAATAAGAAATGATGTCATGAAGGAATGCGTTGTTTCGGATAGGCTGGAATTGTTTGGGATGCGCGGATTTGTGCTATGGTGACAGGACGAGTGCCGGAATGTTCGCAAGCTAAGCCTCCGCATAAATTGGCCAAGTCAGCAATTTGCATAGAGCATAGGCCTAAAGCCAAACCACAGGCCGCCGCGGCAATTACCGAGTCCCCTGCACCGCATACATCGACCACGTTGCGTGGATTTCCTTTTCTTCGAAACCATCCTTCTTGGTTCATCACCGCTATTCCTTGTTCGCCGAGAGTTACCATCAAGATCCTACAACCCAATCGATTTCTAGTTTCCGCACAGGCCTCTTCAAGATCATTACCTTCCAGCGATACAGGACGGCCAAGGGCCTGTTCTAACTCTTTGAGGTTTGGTTTGAACAAATCCACTCCTTGGTACAGCCAGAAATGGTCTTTTTTGGGATCCACCGCAACGGGGATACAGTGCTGTTGGCACAAGGAAATTAAATCCTTGATATTGGACGCATTGAAATAGCCTTTATCGTAATCCTGCATAACCACGGCATTGCAATTGCTCAATAATTCTTCCAAAACCCCCGATTGTTGTTCAATCAATTCCCGACGGATTGGAATACGGCTTTCGTGATCAACGCGCAAAAGATGCTTTGAACCGTTGAGATACCGGGTTTTGTGGGTTGTTGGAAAATCCAACAATTCCATAATGCCCTGATCCGATATTTTATTTTGTTGCAACAATTCACGAAGCAAAAGCCCGGGTTGGTCTTTTCCAATCCAGCCGGTCAGCCCGACTTGGGCTCCTAAACCTTGGATATTCAACGCTACGTTGGCGGCACCTCCGGCGCTATCCATCCTGCTTTCCCAATCCAATACATCCACAGGCGCTTCAGGGGATCTGCGGTGCACCGTACCCGTGCAACAGGTGTCCAGCATTAAGTCGCCGGCAACCACCAACTTGATTCGCTTAAAGTCAGGAACGAGGCCCAAGGGAATGTTGGGTATGGAGTTGTTGAAGGGCGATGCGAATACGGGCAACCGCTTCCTTGATCTTAACTTCTGAACAGGCAATGGAGAGCCGAATGCATTCTGGTGAGCCGAATGCATCCCCGGAAACTGTAGCAACCCGGGCTTCTTCCAGAAGGAACTCGGTCATGCGTTCGGCATTGCCAATAGGTTTGCCTTGCCATTGCGCCGTAAACCAATAGGCTATGTTTGGAAACAAATAAAAGGCTCCTTCCGGGACCGGGCAATCCCAGCCGGGAAGGTCGGCGGTTTCGGCAATGGCTAAATCTCTGCGCTGACGAAAGGTTTTGCACATTCGGTGGGTATCGTCCATAGGTCCATTCAAGGCAGCTAAGGCGGCACGCTGCGCAATGGAGCAAGTTGCCGAGGTGAATTGCCCTTGGAGTTTCACGCAGGCGTTGGCTACCTCCGGCGGTGCTACCGCATAACCCAATCGCCAACCCGTCATGGCAAAACCTTTGGACATGCCATTTACGACCACCGTTCGCGAAGCCATGCCTTCGCATTGCACGATGCTGCAGTGTTTCTCCTTGAAGCGAATATGTTCATAGATTTCGTCTGAAACCACCAGAATCTCAGGGTGCTTTCGTAACACAACTGCCCATGCTTCCAGTTCTTCCTGCTTTCGTAACACAACTGCCCATGCTTCCAGTTCTTCCTGGCGCATAGTGGCTCCGCTGGGATTGCATGGGGAAGAAAAGAGGAGCATGCGTGTTCGCGGTGTGATAGCTGCTTCCAGCGCTTGAGCTGAGATTTTGTAGCCGGATTCTGCGCTGGAAGGAAGGATCACTGCTTTGGCTTCGGCCATTTGGATCATGCCTGTATAACTCACCCAATACGGGGCAGGAAGTAGAACCTCATCACCGGGATTGAGCACCGCCAGTAACACATTGATCAAACTTTGCTTGGCTCCCGTACTGAAGATGACCTGTTCTAGTCGAACCTGCCACTGCAGTTCATTTTCCATTTTGCGAACGACAGCCTGTCGCAGGTCGGTATATCCCGCCACGGGGGTGTATTGGGAATAATTGTCGTGAACAGCTTGGCAAGCGGCTTCTTTAATATGTGCTGGGGTCTCAAAATCAGGTTCACCCAGACTCAGGTTGATGATATCAAATCCTTGTTCTGCCAGGGTTCGACTTCGAGCGGCCATGGCCAGCGTTTGGGATTCTTCCAGCTCCGCAACGCGCTTAGAGGTCCATTGCAGGTTTTCGGCGTGAGGAGAAGTCTGACTTGGCATCGCTTTGGATGAGGTTCAAAAGTTTTGAGTGGTGTTCAAAGTCTTTGACTTAGGCTCAAAGATAGGATGCGAGGAACCGATTGGCCTTGGAAAAGTGCCTGCAATCGAGGAATCCTCGATATGCCGAGAGCGGAGATGGATGGGGAGCTTTAAGAACGAGATGGTAGGAGGAGGACTCGTTCTCGGAACGATCTGTCCAATGGTTTTGGGCACCCTTACCCCATAGCATCCAAACCATGCCGTTTGTGGAGGACTGCAAGGCGCGAATAACTCCATCGGTCCAAGCCGACCAACCCCAGTGTCGATGAGATCCGGGCCGTCCATTTTCCACGGTGAGTACGTCGTTGAGCAGGAGGACACCTTGTCCAGCCCATTGTTCTGGTTCGCCCGAACACCATGATATGGGTCTGTGCATGAGGGATTCTATGCCCTCGGAACGGCATGCGAGCAAGTCGTTTTCGATGGCTTTGCGGATATTTTGCAATGAGGGAGGGGGAGGAATATCTCGGCCCACCGCAAAAGCCAATCCGTTGGCTTGACCGGGACCGTGATAGGGATCTTGACCAAGGATTACCACCTTGACGCTATCCGGTTGGACCAATTCATAGGCTCTAAAAAGACGATTCGGTTCGGGATATACCTCTATTCCGATGTTTAAAGTTTGGCGGAGATGTTCCAAAGGTTTTTCCAGCAAATTTTTTGACGTAGGTCCCAAGAAATCCTCCCAAGGTGACGGTAGGGTGATGGCTTGGAGGGGCTGGGACATCTAAACCTATGGAAGTGACCGGACTTGGGATTGGATTAGAAGGGTGGAACCTCAGTTTCCATATCGTTCAATCGCGATGGAAAGGTGCGGTCACCGCTAGCGTAAGGATCGTTGGGTTCATGGGGTTCGCGTCGACCTTTGGCCTGATCTTGACTACCGCCAAAGGGTCCCAGGTTTACAAAACGTGCATGGGTTCATGGGGTTCGCGTCGACCTTTGGCCTGATCTTGACTACCGCCAAAGGGTCCTAGGTTTACAAAACGTGCAAAGCGCTCCTGGAACCGCAGGTCGATTTCCCCGGTCTGCCCATTTCGGTGTTTGGCAACAATGATTTGTGCCTGATCGGGAAAAGATTCTCCTTCCATTTTGTAGTAGTCTGGTCGGTAGATGAAGATTACTATGTCAGCATCTTGTTCAATCGCACCGGATTCTCGCAAGTCGGATAACATGGGTTTTTTGTTACCCCCGCGGACCTCGACTTGTCGGCTCAATTGGCTCAATGCAATGATTGGAATATCAAGTTCTTTGGCCAAAGCTTTCAGACCTCGGGATATGGAGGCAATGACTTGTTCGCGGTTCATGCCGGAGGCATCGTTGGAACCGCCGCCCATCAATTGTAGGTAGTCAATGACAATCAGTTGTATGTCGTGTTGCGATTTGAGTCGCCTGGCCTTGGCCCTGAGTTCAAAAAGGGTTAATTGAGGGGTATCATCAATGAACAAGGGTGCCCTTGTCAAGGTGTCGGTTCTGCTGGTCAATTGTATCCATTCATGTCCTGCGAGTTTACCCTTTTTGAGTTTTTCGCCCTCAATTTCCGTTTCAGCAGCAAGCAAGCGATTGATCAATTCAATTCCCGACATTTCGAGAGAAAAGAAGGCTACACTTTGTTGATAATCAACCGCTGCGTTGCGGGCAAGACCAAGCACAAAAGCTGTTTTACCCATGCCTGGTCTAGCGGCGATAATGTTTAGGCTGCCCCTCTGCCAACCCGAAGTCAGTCGATCCAAGGCCGTATACCCTGAAGGAATACCTGACAGACCATCACCTTGTTTGGAAATCGCTTCGATTTGTTTGATAGCTTTCTGGACCAAGTTCTGAATGCCATCACCGTTGCGACGAATGTTACGGTCGGCGATGCCGAAGAGTCTGGTTTCGCATCGGTCCAACAATTCGAAGACATCGACCGTATCGTCAAAGGCTTCGGTGCCCATCTCACTGGAGAGATGAATGAGTTCCCTAAGGATGAATTTTTCCAAAAGCAGGCGTGCATGAAATTCAATGTTCGCAGCTGAGCTTACGCGGTTGGTGAGTTCGGTGAGGTAATAGGGTCCGCCGATTTCTTCAAGACGACCAATGAATTTCAATTCTTGGGTAACAGTCAGCAGATCGACCGGCTCGGACTTTTCAAAGAGCGATCGAACGGCTTCATAGATCCAGCGGTTTTTGTCGTGGTAGAAAACTTCTGGATGGAGCAGATCGATGACCTGCGAAAGGGCTTCTTTTTCAAGCATTAGAGCTCCCAAAACGGCCTGCTCGACCTCGATGGCCTGAGGTGGAATTTTACCCATACCCACCGGAACGGGATTAAGGCTGCTGCGCGGGATACTGCGTTTCTTAAGTAAGCTGTTTGAACTTTCCATCTCACAAACTTAACCTTTCCTTCAAGGCCGTTTTTTGTTATTCAAAATTCTTTTGCTGCAATCATTCCACAGGATTTCTTAGGTCGTGTACAATCTGCGGGATTAGGTGGATAATCCATAGTACGAGGTGGATAAGAGCCTTCCTGCTGTGGATAAACCTTCATTTTGAGCTAGGCGCTCACCCTGAGACTTTGGGATGCAATTTTGGGGCAGGATGAGTGCTCATGAGATTTACCTGAACCTGGCAGAGGCCTACGCACCCCAAACCTTGGGTTATCCAGACCTTCAGGCGCTTTTAAAGGATCGATATGCTAATAAGGTTTCCGGCGGATTGACCATATTGCGCCGTA